>JBGTKQ010000021.1:0-35450 GCA_041744555.1 Pyrinomonadaceae bacterium | reverse complement strand
CCCGTTTTAACGGGCTTAAATTGACCGGCTTTAGCCAAAAGAAAAAGGACGTTAAAACGCCCTTTTGAGAATTGACTCGCCTCGACCACGCCCTAAAGGACGTGGCTAATCGCCGCGAAACGCGGAAAGACGGCGTTCGCCGCCTATGAAAAAGGCGGTAAAGGTTGCGGAAATGCCGATGAATGCTGGGTTTTGTTTCGGCAAGCTGACGGAAAAGTGTTCAAACTTCACGCTAATTAACGCAAACTTTGCACTTAAGTAGCCAAACTTAGCTGTCAAGTTGGCGAACTTTAGTGTTAAGTAAGCGAACTTAACCGTAAAGTAGCCGTACTTCGCAGTTAAGTAGTCATGCTTCGCAGTTAAGTAGTCTTACTTCGCAGTTAAGTAGCGGTACTTTGCAGTTAAGTAGTCTTACTATGGGCTTAAGTTGCGGTTCCAGGCAGTTAATTGCGCAAAATGTTTTCAACAACTTCGTCAGCCGTCGTTTCAGTACTGCAAAATGAGTGTTCGTGGTAAATTTCAGCTATGGAAAAGGTGGTTTTGATAACGGGTGCGTCGAGCGGGATCGGGTTGGAGACGGCGAAGCTGTTTCAGGCGAAAAATTGGCGTGTCGCGGCGACGATGCGTAAGCCGGAAGAGCACGCGGAGCTGCAAAAGATCGCTGATATCGAATGTTTTCGGCTTGATGTGACCGACGCGGAGTCGATAAAGGCTGCGGTTGCCGATGTCTTGGCGAAGTTCGGACAGATCGACGTCGTTGTAAATAACGCCGGTTACGGCTTACTCGGCGCGTTCGAGGCCGCGAGCGATGAACAGGTTCGCCGGCAGTTCGATACGAACGTTTTCGGACTGATGAACGTTTGCCGCGAGGCGATCCCGATGTTTCGCAAGCAAAAGCGAGGAACCATCGTTAACATTTCGTCGCTAAGCGGCCTTGCGGCGATACCGTTTTCGTCCGTTTACGCCGCATCCAAATTCGCCGTCGAAGGATTTACCGAATCTCTGCAGTACGAACTCGAACCTTTCGGCATTCGCGTGAAATTGATCGAGCCCGGCCCGATCAAGACGGATTTTTATGATCGCTCGCAAGTCATTGCCCAAAAAGACGGCCTCTCGATCTATGACGACAGGATCGAAAAATTCATGGAGTTTATGAACAAAGGCGGAATGGAAGCTCCCGATGGTTCGATCGTTGCGGAAGCCATCTACAACGCCGTAACCGATGGCTCAAAACGGCTACGTTACGGCGTGAATACCAAAGGTCTTCCGTCCCTGAAACGCTACTTGCCTGAGAGCATGTTTCGGGTTGCCGTTAAAAAGATCTTCCTAAATTAGTTCTAGCGTGTTTCCAATGTCTGAAATAACGCGCTCAGACGTAGAAAAAGGCTTGCGTAAGTGAGATAATATTCATCGTACTGACCGAATGATTCGTTTGAGATCGAGATTCGAGCAAACCTGTCCAACGGAATTCGAATCTTTGTCGGATCTATCTTAGAAAGAATATATGTTTTCGGATCGAATGCCGAAGTTTGCGGGTCATCTCTTTCCTGGTCATTATATTTCCGTTAAGTGCGAAATCGCACACAGCGACGATGGCGAATTGTGATAGGATGCCCGCGAGGTTCTCGCGAAACGCCTGATTCACAGTTAGTTGGATAAGGGCTGGAATGGACAAACCGCTTTATACTGCGGCACTCCGGCGAGGCTAATGAAATGAAGATCTTGCTTTATAACCCGGATAACGGTGTGACGCGTAATTTTATGCCGCACCTTTGGATGTTCCTTTTGCAATCACTAACGCCGAAGGAGCACGAAGTAATTTTGATCGACGGCAATGCGAAAGCGATGTCGCGACCGGAACTTGTTCAATTTTGTAAGGACGAAAATATCGGATTGGTCGGGATCGGTTCGATGACTCGGATGGTTGCCCGAGCGTATCTGGTGGCGGATTCGCTTCGCGAAGCAGGATTTAAGGTCGTAATGGGCGGTCCGCATGTGACGGAATGTCCGGACGAAGCTCTCGGAAAGGACGGCGGCCCAAGACATGCCGACGCTGTTGCACTCGGCGAAGCAGACGCAACTTGGCCGCTCATCGTCGCCGATGCCGCTCGCGGCGAATTGAAAGAAGTTTATCAACCCGAGGTGGATACGAAAGGTAACGATCTAAAACCGAGCCTTCAGCCGTATCCGCACATCCCGTGGGAGACGCTGGATCTTGATCAGTTCAGCCTTGTTCCAAAGTTCTTGCAGCCGATGATGTCAAAGCTTGGCGAAGGCTGGGGTAAGTTCTTCGTGGTGCCGATCGAGACCGGACGCGGATGCCCGTACGGTTGTGAGTTTTGTACGGTAACTGGATTCTTTGGTGATTCGATCCGTTTTCGTTCGAATGAGAATGTTGTCGAAGAACTTCTCCGGTTAAAAGAGCGTGCGAAGAAAGAAAAGGGCCAGATCGCCGTTTTCTTTATTGACGATAATCTCGCGATCAACAAGAAACGCCTTAAAGGTTTGCTACGCGATATGATCGCGGCCGGAGCTACGCTGCCGTGGGTCGCCCAAATTTCGGCAAACTTGCTCGGCGATGAAGAACTTGTGGATCTGATCGCCGAAGCTGGCGGCAAATGGATCTTTATCGGAATGGAATCGATCGATCCGGCCAACATGGCGGATGTAAATAAACAGTTCTCGAAACCAGCGGATTATCAAGCCGTGCTTGACGGACTGGCGAGAAGAAATATCTACGCCATCACTTCGTTCATCTTCGGAATGGACAACGACACGGTCGGCGTTGCCGATCGTACGGTGGACACGATCGAAAGTTGGTCGCCCGGCCTTCCAGTCTTCGGTCAGTTAACGCCATTTCCGGCAACGCCGTTGTACGATCGGCTAAATAAATCCGGGAGGCTTCGCCGTCCGAAACATTGGCTAGACTTCGCTCCGTTTGTGATGGCTCACGATCCGCTGAAAATGTCGATCGAAGAAGCCAAAGACGAAACGTTCAATGCGTGGTCGCGAAGTTATAGTCCCGAACGTAACTGGGAAGCGATCCAGGCGATTCGCAATTCACCTATTCAAACACGCATCGGACACCTCGTCGCAAGGCTCTTCTTCCGCGGAATTTACTTCCCGCAGATGAGTAAAGCGTCGTGGCTCAAGCTTCTTTTTGATAATCGGAAGCCGATCTTGAGTTTAACGAGCGAAGGTATTGGAACTTGGCGGCGTGCAAGCAAACGAAAGAGTCGCGAAGCCAAGCTGATCGCTCGAGCTGAACGCGAAGGGCCGAAGGAGATCCAGGCCGGCGATTAGTTATTGGTTGGCTTTTGAACGAAATTTCAAGCGGCCGAATTCGCTTAAAAGCGGTTGAAGACGTTCGATCGTTCTTTCGTGTGAGGCACCGTTAGTCGCGACGATGCCACCGTAATTTTGCACGTCGGCGATGTTGTATCGGAACTCATCGCCGAACAGATCGGTCAATCTTCCACCGGCTTCCTCGATGATCACTTGCGGCCCGCACGTATCCCACAGTTTTGTTCGGGGCGAAAGATGTATATAGAGGTCGCAGGTTTGCTCAGCTATCAAACCGATCTTTAGCCCGACCGAACCTCGCTGCAATTCGCCTTTCACACCAAAATCACTCAGTATCGCGTTAATCTTCGGACTACGATGATTTCGCGAAACGGCCATCTGCATTTGCTGGAATTCCGTTACAGATGACGTATGAAGCCGTCGGATCGAGCCGCCCGATTCGCAATACGAACCTTTACCGATTTCAGCAAAGTAAAGCACGTCGTGAAACGGCAACAGAACAACGCCAAGAACCGCTTTCCCATTAACGGCCAATCCGATCTGAACAGCGAAGTCGCCATCTTTCTTCACGAATCCGGAAGTTCCGTCGATCGGATCGATTATCCAGACGCGTTCCTTCGAGAGCCGCTTCATAATGTCGTCAACTTCTTCTTCTGATAAGATCCCATCTTTCGGAAAAGCCTTCTCTAATCCGTCAACGATCAATCGGCTTGCTGCACGGTCGGCGGCAGTAACAGGTTCCCAGAAATCATCAATGCCGAGCTTTTCTTCAGCGATAATCTCTCGCGAGTAATGTTCTAAGATGATGGTTCCGGCGTTGCGGGCTAGTTCGATAGCGGTCTTTAATTCCAACGAAAATTGCATCTACTATGAGATTAACATACCGATTCACGCAATATCGATTCGCTCCGAAATGCCGCATCGCGGGCAGGTAAGCGTTCGGCGTTCGGGGTCGGCCCATTGGGCAAGGCCGAGAGTGGCAAGTTGCGGAGTTTTGGATTCCGCTTCACCTTCATGGAAAACACGTGAGTGTTTCCCGGAAGGCAAAGTACTTCGGCTGAGCTCGCGGTCGCAATGCCGACAAGACCAGCCGAATCCATCATTAAAAAAATCGTCCGTCTCCTGCATTTCAGATCTTCTGTTACTGAGCCCGCCGTGTCGTCGGGGTCTGTTTCGGCACTGCAGTTAACCTTAGCGGAACGGTGGTCTGCTGACCGGCCCGGTTGAGCTCAACGCGGACAGTTTCACCGATCTGTTTTTTATCCAAGTACCGGTAAAGATCATCGATCGAATTCATTCTTTCGCCATCGACAGCAGTGATGATATCACCGATCACAGCCGAGCCGTCAGGATCCCTTGATAGCCCTCGAATACCGGCATTTGCCGCCGCGCTTCCAGGCAAAACCGCGGCAACAAGCAACCCTTCTTGTACCGGAAGCCGGATTCCACGCCCAATTAATTCATCGACCGGCCTGAGATCGGCACCAAACTTCGGTCGCCTGACCTCGCCAAATTCGATGAGTTGGGGAATAACACGTTTTGCCGTGTTCACCGGCACCGCAAAACCAACGCCAACTGAGCCGCCGGCAGGCGACAGTATCTGCGAGTTGATGCCGATCATTCGGCCGTACTTATCTAGCAGCGGCCCGCCGGAGTTTCCGGGATTGATGGAAGCGTCGGTTTGAATTGCGGCATCGATCGGGCGATCGTTTCGTGCCCGAATCGGCCGCTGAAGCCCGGAGATCACGCCCGTGGTCAAAGTGCGATCAAGGCCAAATGGGTTCCCGATCGCTAAGACCTTTTGTCCGACAATAAGCTTATCCGAATCGCCCAAAGGAACGATCGTTAAGCCACTGGTCGGGGCTTCGATCTTGATCACCGCGAGATCGGTGTCGGGATCACCTCCGACCAAAGTTGCCGGATATGTCCGTTCCCCGCCAAAATTGACTGTGATCCGCTGTGCCCGTTCGATCACGTGATAATTGGTAAGAATGTGTCCTTGGGCATCTATCACCGAGCCACTACCGTTTCCGCGGCCTTCCTGCATATCGCCCCACCAATTTTGCGTTACCGACGTGGTGTTGATAAACGCAACGCCGGGTGCGATCGTGCGGTATACCTCAATGTTATTTTGTTCGTCAGAAACCTGCGACGGTTCAGTAATGTTCGTCGGAACCGTCTCAGCAAATGTCGTCCCGGACGTGTCGGCTTTGTTCCAAAGATCGTTGATCTTAAAAACTGCAAACGTGCCTCCGATGGCGATCAACGCCGTTGCAAAAGACAAGAGCAAGATCTGACGGATAGAAAGATGATATGTAAGTGAACTAGGCATAGTGGATACTCTTAACCTCAAATCGAACAAGTAAAAACGCACAAATAAGATGCACATTGCGAACAATCGCGTTGTTTATCCATTACGACGAAAGATATGGTTTAGTTTCGGCAAGAGAATTTGATAACGAGAACGTCTTATCGATCAAAAGTAAGAGGCGAAAACTATCTTTGACCAGTTTCCAACGTCGTGAATAAAGGTGTGCGAGATATATCCTAAGGCCGCGAGGCCGGTTAGTACGTGGATGCCCATTAGTCCGATATAGATCGTCAGTGCGAAGGTGACTAGCGGTTTTGCGATAGGTTTGTAGCCGAACTTAAGGATGACAACGGCAGTGATCGTGCCCATCGTCAGCTTGGCCATAAAGAATGCGAGGTCGCCGATCTCAAGAAAACCAGCCATTAACTGGTTGGCCTCGGTCGCTGTTCCGCTCTTGACCCAGACGAGCGTCAACATCGCGTCCAACATGTTTAAGAGAAACAAGAGAAAGGTTTGGCGAAACAAGTGCATAAGAACAAAGAGTGCAAAAACTTGTTTAAGCACGCTCCTTTATGAAAATTGCCCCCGAACTCTTGGTCCAGGGGCGGAGCTGTGAAATAAAATGAACGGTTAACTGTTCCAATAATATACCTAATAACCACAGATTTCAGAAATTTATTCTGGAACGATTCAATCGGGCAAAGTGTTAGAATAGATTTGATCATTTGCGATTTATTACAACTGTTCGGCGGCATTTTGCGTCGAAATTTCCGTTCGGCCAATGGCGTCAACGCAACGGTTGGACACTGTTAATGCACGGAGGATACTATGAAAGTCATGACCAGATTCTTTACCGTTTTTGCGGTAGCGACTATTTTCACAACAACACTCGTTTTTGACGCATCTGCCCAGCGGCCTGTGCTTCGACGGGGAACGACGACCCGTGCATCGGGCCAGCAATCGATCGCGGTGGGCAAGAAGATCCGCGTAAGGATAAATCAAGACCTGAGCTCCAAAGTTTCACAGGTTGGCGATCGTTTTACGACGACAACTATCGATCCGGTTTACGCTTCCAACGGCCAGGTTGTCATTCCTCAGGGTTCCGAGATCATTGGTCGAGTCGATCGCGTTCAAAAGTCGGTCAAGGGCGGCAAGCCCGGTGAGGTCGATGTCAGCTTTCGCCAACTTGTGCTTCCTAACGGCACCAAGCGAACGATCAACGGCTCGCTTGCAGACCTGAACGAAGACGATGCCAGAAGCGACAATGAAGGTACGGCGAGCGGCGACCGAATGAAGAATCGAAAGATTATCTTTATCGGTGGTGGCGGTGCCGGTGGTGCAGTTCTTGGTGCTGCGATCGGCGGCGGAAAAGGCGCTCTGATCGGCGGTTTGATCGGTGCAGGTGCCGGTCTTCTTGGAGAACGTTCTACCAAAGGTGAAGAAGCCGAAGTGAAATCCGGAGCCGAATTCGGTGTTGTTCTAAACCAGAGCATTTCATTACCCCGTTATGCCGTGGCAGACGATGAGCCTGTCTATGACTCGCCTCGTGAGACCTCAGGTAGCCGAACTTACGTTGTTCGCTCAGGCGATACCTTATCAAAGATCAGTGGCCGATTTTACGGAACCACCGGTCGTTACATGGAGATCTATGATGCGAATCGCGATCAGCTTTCGAGCCCGACGAATATTCGCGTTGGACAGACGCTGATCATTCCTTAGTATTTACAGAAGCTTGATCCCGATAGGCCGCCGGAACGAACCGGCGGCTTTTTTTGATGGGAAGTGGGTCAGTCGGATAGGTGACGAAGCTGTGACAATAGAAATTTGGAGCAAATGCAAAGTAGCCATAGTGTAGCTATAAAGCAGAAAAAACCGCCCCGACGGATCGAAGCGGCTTTTTGTTATTCAATTGTACTAAGCTTACGGGACGTTGATCGAAACAGTTCTGCGGCCAAAGCGTCGGGCTTCGGCACAGCTTGCCATCCAAATATCGATCTTTTTTCCTTTGATCTTGCCACCGGTGTCAGTAACCGTGTAATTACCGCTGTACGCACCTGCACCAAGGTTTACTTTTGTTCCAAGACGAAGGACACGCGGGTCAGCGGCGATTATTCCGTTGCGGACCATGCTTCCGGAAGCTGTGCGTCCGCGAAGGCAATACGCCGTTGCTACAAATGAGCCACGGTTCGCACCAACCGCTTTTGACGAGACCGTTTTTTCTACCAGTTTCTTACCTTCCGTTTTCTCCTGACCTTCTTTCTTCTGTTCCTTTACCGGATCCTGATTATTGATTATATCTGTTAATGCTTTATCGACTTTTATTGAATCAACCGACTTAAATGTTTCTGAACTATTACCGATTATATTAAATTGTATTTGCGAATCATTCGCTATGACGGGGACGTACTCTGTCTGGGTCTGGGCGTAAACAAACACGACCAGTGTTCCAACTACTGACAGAATAAGGCCACCTCTTATAAGACTTCTCATTCTTACTGTTGCTCCTGTAAATATGCCTCGGTAAAATGCAAAAATAGTGGTTTGCGACGCATTGGCGCCGGCCACTATCACTTTCTACATAAAACTGAGACCACCTAAGCTGGCGGTTGCCAGCCCTTGTTTTGGACAAATTTCACCAAAACAATGTTAAAGACTAGCATTTTTGCTTCTGTGTGTCCACCTGCAACAAAGCACCGTCCGGCCGGAAGCCAAGCAGAAAAAACTTCAAAACGTTTGCTCGGAAGTGCCTTAAAGGTGGCGTATGGATTTTTTTGAATGTTCTGCTAGACTTACAACGCTCGGGTAATCATTCGAGCATCTCGTACTAAGTTTCAAAGATCGATTCAAACGAGGTCCCCGCAATGCAAGAACGCAGACAAGGTGAACGGCATGCAGTTTCATTTCCGATCAGGGCTCAGTGGAAGGACGACAACGGCAAAATCGTGGTCGAAGAAGGCCTGACCGAAAACGTCGGCTTGCAAGGTGCCCTTGTCTATTTGCCGAGAAAGCTTCCTCCGGTCGGAGCAAAAATAGACCTGACGGTTACCGAGCATTCAGATGAAGAGGTAACGGTGACGGCTGAGGTGATCAGGCTTGAACGAAATGCCGCGCATCCGCAGGTCGCACTTAATCTGGTTGAAGGGATGCGAAACTGGAAAAAGAAGGTATTCGATCATGCCGCCGAAACTATCGCCGGACAAAAGCCGGACGAATTGGATGACTGGTAAAAATTAACTAATATCTAAAAACTAACAGTTTAGGACCCAAGGAATCGGTCTTAACGCTTTTAACTTTTAGTTATTAGTTTTTCGTTTTAGCTATGAAGATACTTGTTCTTGGAGCGGGCCGCATGGGTTATGGTGCGGCCTTTGACTTGGTGCACAACTCGCCCGACGTTGAGTCCGTGACCGTCGCTGATTTTCATTTCGACAAAGCCGCAGAGGTCGCTGTAAAGGTCGGCACCGACCGCATTGTTGCGAAACAGATCGACACCGCAGATTATGCCGCTACAGTCGAGTTGATGAGCGGTCACGATGCTGCGATCTCTTGCGTTAATTATTGGTTCAACGAATCGCTTTCGCGGGCCGCGATCGAAACGGGAACGAACTTATGTGATCTGGGCGGGAACAATTACGTAGTTGATGAACAGCTTGCGATGGACAATGCCGCGAAAGCTGCTGGGATAAACATCATTCCCGACTGCGGGCTGGCACCCGGAATGGTATCGATCTTGGCAATGCACGGCGCCGCGAAGTTCGATTCGCTCGATCAAGTACACATCCGTGTCGGCGGTTTGCCGCAGGATCCAAAACCGCCGCTTGATTATCAACTCGTATTTTCGGTCGAAGGATTGATCAATGAATACATCGAGGTGGCCCGCGTCATCCGTAGTGGCAAGATCATTGAAGTAGATTCAATGACCGAACTTGAAACGCTGGAGTTTCCAAACTTTCCACCGCTGGAAGCATTTCAAACCAGCGGCGGAACTTCAACACTGCCTGATACATTTCTGGGAAAGATCAGAGAACTCGACTACAAGACGATCCGTTACGCCGGTCACTGCGAAAAGTTCAAGACGATGATCGATCTCGGGCTTTGTTCAAGCGACGAAATGTTGGTCGATTTCAAGAAGGTCAAACCGCGAAAGGTCTTCGGTGAGCTACTCCAAAAACAACTGCCTGCTGACGGCCCTGATTTTGTTCTCGTTCGGGTCGATTTCGTTGGAAAAGGACTGAAAGCAGAAACACGACCGATAGGGAGTTTGCCCGCTGATGGGCAGGACCGTCTTCGATACGACATTGTCGATAAACTAGACGAAACGACCGGAATGTCAGCGATGATGCGGACGACCGCATTTCCGGCTTCGATCATTGCCCAGATGATGGCGAAGGGTGATGTTCTTGCACGAGGAGCCACGCCGCAGGAAAAGGCTATCGATCCGGCCAAGTTTGTTGCCGAACTCGGACGTCGTAATATCAAAATTCAGATAACTTAATTCGAACACAGGGAGAGTATTTATGATCACACTTGCAGACGCACGAAGAATTATCGAGGCGGCCGAGAAAAAGGCCGAAGAGATCGGTCAGCCGATGAACATCGCGGTCGCCGACGCTGGCGGAAACCTCGTAGCGCATGTCCGAATGGACAATGCGTGGATGGGCAGTATCGATATATCGATCAAGAAAGCTTGGACTTCGCGTGCCTTTGATATCGCGACACAAGACCTTGCTGCTCACAGCCAATCGGGCGACCAGTTCTTTGGCATAAATGCCTCGAACGAAGGAAAGGTAATGATCTTCGCAGGTGGAATTCCGATCAAGAAAGGCAAGAAAGTCGTCGGAGCGATCGGCGTTTCCGGCGGAAGCGGTGAACAAGACCACGCCGTTGCGGACGCCGGAGTAAAGGCTTATAAGTAGTTGACCATTCCAAAAAGAGTTTTATTGCCTCGCATTTCGAGAGGCAATTGTGCTCTTGATCGGGACGAAAGTTTACGCCTTAAATTCTTTTTCGATCCGTTCATTTAGGAATAATTTGATCAAAGATTGATAAGGAACGTCTCTTTTATTTGCGATCAAACGGATCTTGTCGAGCAAAGAGCGGGAAAGTCGCAAAGAGATCGTACGAGTCGTAGGTTTTAGTTTTGTAAGAACGACTGTTTCAGCTTTGCCCCAATCAATAAAACCGGTCGAATCGTTCTCGGCCCAAAACTTACGCTCATCGTCTTCTGTCTTAAATTTTGGAATCTCTTTTTCTTTTTTCTTCATATTTGCGCCGTTCGCTTGCCGTCGTGTCTCGGGCCGAGATAACCCTGATCAAGCGATCTCGAATTGTAAATGCGACGAAAACCCTACGATCGTCCTCTGTGCGTCCGAGAGCGAAAAATCTCTTCTCATCATTCGAATTTAAGTCAGCAGCAACTATCAACGGAACGTTGAAAAATATCTCTTCGCATTCACCATCTGTTACTCTATGGCGGTGCCAATTCTTGCCCGAATTCCCGTCATCCCAGTCAAAACCTTCACAATTGTCAAGAATTCCTGCCATCGCATGTATATTACCATGATATACGAATCAACGAATTGCTTTTTCGCCTGGCCGGAACGTCATTAATACATTCTTCTTTATATCAGCTTCGGTGAAGGCGACACGTTTCATCTCGCCTTTGGCGAACATTTCGGCTTGATCGGCGTGGTACGGCGAATCAACACGATTGCTTTGACCGTAAGCGAGCACTGAATAGGCCCGCGGCACATCACCGAATTCGACGGCAAACGTCCATCCATCGCCGCCGGTCGCTGTAAATTTTCCATCTGCCTGCCGTGTGTAGCCCATTATTCGAAAACACCCGAGATCGTTACCGCAGCCTCCGACGGGTACATCAACACTTCCGCGGCGCACACGGTGAACGTCGCCCCAGGCAACATCGAAACGGCCGTACCGCTTCTTCACTTCTTCGACGGCCCAGACAAATGATTCGGCTGCTCGCTCCGGGTCCGCCAAACCACTCGGCGTTTTGAAAGGATCATTTATCGACCAGACTTTTGCATATCGCTGCTCATCGGGCAGGGCTTGTCGATCGTCGCCGCGAATCCCCGAATAATGCCGCCACCATTCTTGAAATATCACTGACCCGCGGCTTTCCGGCGAAGTCGTGTTATCCCATTTTTCAAGAAGGTCAACAGCATTTGCAACTTCACCGGTCGGAGTGGTTTTCCTGACGGCTGCAAGAAGGTCTGCCTTAACGCGGTCGGCAAGCAACGCACGATAATTGTGTTTTAGTTTAACGACGTCCTCAAGGTTGAACTTAGCGTCGCCATTGATCAGTTCGATCGCAAGTTGACTGCGTAGAGACAAACGCGGTTCCTCAAAATTCGGAAATGCGTTCTTTGTGACCACAGGCGTTCGAACATTTGTGTAATGGTGCGTACTGTTTTCGTTATGAACATAGCCGCCCGGCGGATTGAGTGCTTGCGGAAGTGAATCGAACGGCACCAATTCGGTCCACATTTCCTTTCGTTTAGTGATGTGGGTTACCGCTAGATCGTCCGTCGGCGGATGCGGCAACAACGGCAACGCGGCGTTCCAAAGATAGTAGATATTTCCGGCACGGTCAGCATACGTGAAGTTCGAAGTCATCCGTGCCCGCATTCGCATCGCGTCGGTCCATTCTTTGTGCGTTTTTGCACGCATCATCTTTAGGAACTGCTCGCCCGCACGATTTTCGCCATCGCCCGCAAATTTCAAAATGTATATCTTACCGTTCGCACGATGAATGACCGGCCCAAAAGGTGTTGACCAGAATTCACGAGTTTCGGATGCAAGACTTTCGCCGTTACGAAAGGGAACTGTCAGAAGCTGTCGCGCCAATGGTAAGCTTTTTCCGTCGAGTAGAAAGTGGTCAGGTGATAGTTTATCAGCATCAAAAGAATAGAACTCATCAAGATCTTGCGAATTATTCGTAGTCGAGAAGCCGAGATCCTTATTGAAGCCGCCGATAACGGTGAACGGCCCTCCGATTCGAAAATCGCCGTAAAAATCGATCACGCCCGGCACGGTCACGTGCGCTTCGTAATAACCGGCATTCCACTGGAGATGCGGATTTCGCAGCAAGATCGCCTTACCCGACTTCGTTCTGCTTGGTGCAAACGCCCATGCATTGGAGCCGTCGTCCGGCCCGTCGCCTTCTTCTTCTGATCGTGCCTGCGAGTCGGTAGCCAACGGTGCATTTGTTCCTCGCGTTAAACGTGTTACGAAGTTTCTGATCTTTCTAACGTTGAGGGGCGCGTTCTCCGTCGACGCAACGTCGAAACCTGTAAAATCTGCAGGCATTCCGGCCGGAAATTCTTTCGGGTGAAGTGTGACGAACCGGTTGAGGCCGGCGGCAAAACCCTCGTAAATGTCGCGTACATCTTTGGAGAGACGTGCATATTTTGATTCGATCTTTGCGCGTTCCCGGCGTATTAAAAAATCTGACTCGATCCGTTCGTATCCCATCACGGTCGAAGCCCGACCGCTTGCGGTAAGCACGCTCATCGCCATCCGGTCGCCATAGTCTTCGAGCTGCAGCCACGCCAGAGCATAGCCTGCGGCCCGCAAATTCTGAGCTCTAACGTGCGGAACGCCGTTTGCCGTTCGGATCACCTCGACCTGACGCCAAACTTCGCCCGAATTTTGAGCGTGTACATTTGCAAATGCGATGATAACAAACGGAAAGATTGCGATATTGATCAGGATTGCTTTCATGATTTATTTTTTGATAGATGGTTTGCGATGTAGCGAATTTAACATTCGCAGCCGAATAAACTCTATCTCAAGCGCACGGGAGCCGCTCGGGCCAGAAACCAAGACAAGTATTCTTTTGGATTCGGACAATGCTAATGGATCGCGGCGGTCATCACCTTGGGCTGCGTGATGAGATGCTTTTTGCAAGCTAGTTCGACGAGCCGATCGATCTCATGGCTGAGGATCTCTTCGTCAGAAGTCTCTGCATTGGTGATCTCGGAAATTATCAGAAACTTGGATTTATCGAGAAGGTTTTGTTCGCGAAATGATAATTTTTTCTCGAGGCTTAAGAAGCTAAGTTTCTTTAAAACATCGGCCGCTTCGAATACATCGCCCGAACGAAGTTGCTCGCCGAAATGTTTAGAACGCGTTTTCCAATCACATGAAACCGGTTCAAAATCTGCCGAAAGCCGCGTGATCAATTTCTTACACTGGATCGAACTGATTATCGGCCGAATTCCCACATTCTCGGCATTCGCGGTCGGAACAAATATTATTGAGTTGTCACTGAGAACTCGAAGCAGGTAAAAACTCATCGAATTTTCGCCTATCTTCTTACTTTCAATGTCCACCACCATGCAAACACCCTGGCTTGGATATGAAACCTTTTGTCCAATGTCGAGCTGCATAAAAGTGCCTCAGCGCCCGTGCTTGTTCTTTCAAAAACGAACTTATCTACGACGTATACTAGTGATTATAGCACAATTGTCAGATCTGCGGATAGATTATTTTAGTGGGAAGCGGTGGGCTCAGGCAGCGGGCAATTCGACCAGAAATGCGGTTCCCTGGCCCAGTTTTGACTGGACAGAGATCTCGCCTCCATGCAGTTTTGCAAGATGTTTGACGATCGCGAGACCAAGACCGGTTCCGCCGATGTCGCGCGTTCGGCCGCGATCGACCCGGTAAAATCTTTCAAATATTCGTCCAACCTGTTCGGGAAGAATGCCTTCTCCGGTGTCAATGATGCTTATCGCCGATCCATCTTCCTGCGTTTCCGTTCTAACGAGAACGTTTCCCGATGCAATGTTGAACTTGATCGCGTTGTCGATCAGATTGGTAAGCATCTGTTCCAGCCGAGTCGGATCAGCAAAAACCCGGGTTTCCGCATCGACCTCATTCTCCAAAGTGATATCGCGCTCCGCAGCTTTTGAGGAAAGATTCGTGAAGATCTCATCGACGATATGCGATAACCGAACGGGCGCCTTCTCGATCGAGACATTGCCCGATTCGATCATTGAAAGCTCGGAAATATCCGAGATCAAACGGTGCATACGTTCGGCGTTTCTGCGGATCACATTCAAGAAGCGGCGATTATTGTCGGCGTCGTCGATCGCACCGTCTTCGAGCGTTTCGACAAATGCCATGATCGAGGTCAGCGGTGTCCGAAGTTCGTGCGAGATGTTGGACAAAAATTCCTGACGGACCCGTTCGAGGCGTTCCATCTGCGTCTTGTCGTAAAAATAGCCGATGGCATGCCGAATACCGTTGTGAAGGATCGTGGCTACATGTATATCGTACGCACGCTTGTTGTGATTAATGATCTCCAGACGAACGTCAGACGGTTCACCCGTCCGAAGTGCTAAAGCAAAGGCGTCGTGCAGCGAAGCGTCACGGAATATTTCGCTTAGGCGGCGATCGACAAGCGACACATTACTTCGCGAAAATGCGTGATGAGCGGGTTGATTCGCTGCGATCAAACGCAGCGACGGATCAACGACGATGACAGCTTCACGGGTCGCGTCGATAACACTCGAAAGCACCACGCCCGAGGGCGAATCGGTTCGACTGCGAAATCCAAATTGACGATTTGTCTCGGGTGTCATTTTGCACCGATAAATCTATAGCCAACACCAACGACCGTTTCAATGCTGTTTCCGCAATCGCCCATCTTTTGACGTAGTCGCCGGATGTGAACGTCAAGCGTTCTCGTGTCGCCAAAATAACTATAACCCCAAACGTTATCAAGCAGCTGCTGACGGGTGGCCACGCGGCCAATATTCTTGATCAAATGGGAAAGCAACGCAAACTCCTTGCGGGTCAACCTTACGTCGTTGGCGTTGCAAATAACACGCATATCGTCGAAATCGACGACCAAGTGTTCATCTTCGTATCGCGGTGCGCTTTCCTTCTCGGCACGGCGCAGGACTGCCCGAACGCGTGCGACGACCTCTTTCACTGAAAACGGTTTTACAATGTAATCATCAGCTCCGGAATCCAACCCCGCGATCTTATCCGATTCGCCTGCACGCGCCGTAAGCATAATGATCGGTGTCGTTTCGGTTAGCGGTTCGCGGCGCAGTTTCCGGCACAGTTCCATACCGCTCATACCCGGAAGCATTAGGTCGAGAACGATAAGAGATGGCGTGGTCTTTTCGTCCAAGGCGAGGCGAAGTCCCTTTTCGCCGGATTCGGCGATCGAAGATCTGTAACCCTCTCGTTTGAAATTGTAATGCAGACTTTCCGCAATATCAGCATCATCTTCGATGATCAGAATACTCTGGAGCATAATTTGTCCCAATATGGATTCGAAATTAATTTCTACCCGGTCTAAGACAGTCTATGTCCTGTAACTTACTCAGATATTAACAGAATGTTACAAACGTGTTAATTATTAACCGTGCGAACATCCGAATTTTGCATTACTTCTTTGGGGCGAATGATTTCTATTATGTGGCCAGAATCCGAATCGACCTCGGACCAAAAATGGGTGTCTATGTCGAGCACCGCAAGGGAAGCGGTGGGCATCGGCTCGTTTCGCCCGGAAATGTTTCTGATGAAACCTTCGATTCCGGGGTTGTGGCCGACCAACATTGCGGACTCGAGCTCATTTGGAAGCCCGATGACGATCTGCTTTAGAGTTTGAGGACTTGCTTCGTAGATGCGGTCGTCGAGGATCAGCGGAATGCAGAAGCCCGAACTGTCTTTGATCAAATGAGCGGTTTTAACAGCGCGTTCGGCAGGTGAGCTGACAATGATCTCGGGCAGGAAGCCGCGTTTCGCGATCAGCTCACCCATAAACGGTGCGGTCCTGAGGCCTCGTTCATTCAGCGGGCGCTCAAAATCGGAAAGATCGTTGTTTGCCCAACTTGATTTGGCATGGCGAAGTATAAACAGACGTTTCAAAACGACCTCCCGGATCGAATAAATTTGAGCTTTATTTGCGTAGAGGAAATCTGCTGAACGCCATAATTCTACAGTTGAACCGAAGAAAATCACAATCTGCTAAAATCGGGTGAAGGAATCGGCAACTAAGGGTCATCCTTAGACATTGAATGGAATCATTGAATGCAGCGTCGTTAGTCAACATCGTCGGCTTTTCGGTCGGGGTTGTGCTTTACGCAATGCTCGGATTCATGGTTCTTCGTAGCCCGCATTCGGTGGAAAGTTTAGGGGTTCGCCGATTGTTGTTTGCGACGGCATTCCTGGGTATATTGTGGAACGCGGGCGAATTCATTTTGATTCTACAGCGTGATCTCGGTGCAAGCGGCGGAAACCTGATTTTGATCGCGGCATCATATTCGGCCCTTGGATTTCTGCCGTCGGTCGTGGTCCATTCGGCTCTTTATCGCGTTCCGGGACGAACGTGGCATATTGCCGCCGCATATTTGCTCAGCACGGCGGCGAGCTCGCTCCACTTCATTTCGGCCTTTCGCTTGTCAGCGGCGCCGTCTCCTACGGCACTACAATTACTTACATTCGGATCGGTAATTCTCGCAATACTTGTAATGGTGTCGGGCCATCGTGAAACGCGTGAAAAGAAGCTCCTCTGGGGAGCGGCACTTTTGATCTTCGCTCTCTCGGCCCTGCATTTAAGCAGCCCGGGTAACGAGAATTCGCTGATAGTTGAAATGGCAGCGCATCAATCTTCACTTCCGCTCGTTCTAGTTGTTTTGCTTCAGAGCTATCGCTTTGCGTTTGCCGATCTTTTTCTTAAACGTGCAATTTCGCTATTGCTGGTTTCGGTGGTTTCGTTTGCGGCATACACCCTCATCGCCGTTCCGGTGCTGCGATTTCACGAAGGTCATGATCCGGCAGACATGCAGGCAACCGCCGTTATCATTTCGCTTTGGATCGCAACTGCGCTTTCTTTTCCGGCACTTTCACGAGCATCTCGATGGATCGTTGATCGGATCATACTTGCCCGTCCGAATTACGAAGCGGTAAAAGCGGAGATCGCTAATTCAATAGACGAAGCAGACTCGCCGGAAGATGTTCTAAATACGATCTGCAATATGTTCGCGGATGTTTTTACCGCGACCGAAAAGCGTTGGATCGAGTCGCCATCGAAGCCCTCGAACAGTAGCCTGACACTTGTCGATATTGAGCGTGACCTAGCAGAGATTTCTATCCCGACCCATGACGTGCCTTTTTACAAGGTTTCGATCGGTCAGTTTTCCGGAGGCCGCCGCTTGCTTTCGGACGAGATGGAATTGCTGGATTCGTCAGCACTATTGGCCGCACGACGAATCGATGCGATGCGTGTTACGCACGAGCGTTGCGAACAAGACCTACGCGAAAAGGAGTTTTCTAAGCTTGCGACTGAGGCTCAATTGACCGCGTTGCGGGCACAGATAAATCCGCACTTTCTTTTTAATGCTCTTACGACTATCGGATACTTGATCCAGACTTCACCCGACAAGGCGCTTCAAACCTTACTTCATTTGACCAAATTGCTTCGCAAAGTTTTGGGCGCCGGATCAGAGTTTTCTACACTCGAAGAAGAGCTTGAACTTATTCGAAATTACCTGGATATTGAGCGAGCCAGATTTGAAGAGAAGTTGAATGTTTCGATCGATGTCTCGGAAAGTGCAAGGCGCATTATGGTACCAACGCTGATCCTGCAGCCTTTAGTCGAGAATGCCGTAAAGCATGGGATCGCCGAGAATCGTGTTGGTGGAACGATCGGCATTACAGGTGAGATAGAGAAGAATGGAAAATGCGATGTTTTGTCGGTGAGCGTACGAGACACTGGTTCTGGCCGTAGCTCAGCGATCAGTCCAGGAAACGGCGTTGGACTAACTAACGTAAGGGAACGGCTAAGAACACTCTACGGCGATGATGCCACGATGATCGTGGAGATCGACTGTGTCAACGGAAGTTTTTCGGGGCTTCGAATACCGCTCGAAATCTCATCAAACAAATGATTAAATTGCGAATTTTTATTGCCGACGATGAACGCCCGGCGCGTGAGTATCTCAAATCGATACTTCGTGAGTTCGAGACGGCCGAAGTTATTGGCGAGTCAGACAACGGCGGTTCGGCGGTCGTATTCATTCGCGAACTGAAACCGGATCTGGCGCTTTTGGACCTTCAGATGCCGCAATTGAGTGGCTTGGAGGTGGTTCGTGAGCTCAAACCCCAGGAAATGCCGCTTGTGGCATTTGTAACCGCGTTTGATGATCATGCTATCCAGGCGTTTGAATTGAATGCGGTCGATTACCTTTTAAAACCGGTTGAGGCATCTCGGCTTCGGCATACGCTCAACAGGGCCGCCGACAGGCTCGATAATACCGATTGGCGCGAACAAGAAAACTTAAGGATCGAATCGACCATAGAAACTTACGATGCCGATCTGCGTTCGGAGCCGCTGACAAGGATCCCCGTAAAAGTACGCGAATCGATCCGGTTGGTGCCGACTGACGAAATTGCGTCGATCGTCGCCGATGGGGAACTGCTTCACATTCACACGATCGCCGGGCAAAGATTCCTGATAAATTTTCGGCTGAAGGACATCGAAGTAAGGCTTGATAAACAGAAATTCGTGCGAGCCTCGCGTGGGTCGCTGGTAAATCTTACACACGTTGACAGTTTTTCGCCCATGCCCGGTGGCACCTACCTGATCAAACTAGCGGACGGACGCGAGATCGCATCAAGCCGGGTTCAATCCAAACTCCTTAGAGACAAGCTCTTAAAGCTCTAACGTCGCTATCAACCACTCATTTCATTAAACCGACAGTTTGTTGAAAAACGGTACTTGATATATTTGTGAGCGATTATTCTGTAGTTTCGAATTCTGAAATTCATTTCGCATACTTATGATGATCACTCTGAGAGCTTTTGTTTTTGTTCTTTTCCTTTCGCCTTTCTGTTTCGGGCAAACATCGACTGTCGCCGGTACGGTCACGTTTGGCCAGAATACCGCTTTGCACGACGCGAGCGTTCAGATCGTTCAACTTCAGCGAACAACACGTACCGATACCGACGGAAAGTATTCTTTTGCCGACGTGCCCCCGGGACGGTACACGGTTCTTGTGCATGTTGAAGGATTCTCTGATTCGACACGATCGATAACCGTCGATTCGGCGACCAATTTGACGCTCGATTTTCAACTCCAGATCGTGTCCCTGAAAGAACAGGTTACAGTTACTGCATCGGGCACCGAGCAATCAATATTCGATTCTTTCCAGACGGTCACATCCGTCGGTTCGACGCGAGTTACTGAAAAGGGAAGCACATCGCTTGGCGAAGTTCTTGAAACAGAAACTGGTGTTGCAAAGCGAAGTTTCGGGCCCGGTTCTTCACGTCCTGTGATCCGAGGATTTGACGGCGATCGTGTGCTCGTGGCTCAAGATGGTGTTCGGGTCGGGTCGGTTGGTTCGCAATCGGCCGATCACGGCGAGCCGATCGATCCGCTTGCTGCTGAACGAATTGAAGTATTAAAAGGGCCGGCGACATTGCTCTACGGCAGCAATGCGATCGGTGGCGTTGTAAACGTTATCAGCCATCACGACGACGATTTTCATGAAGGCTTTCGTGGATTTTTGACAACGGTGGGAAGCACTGCCGACAAGCAAGCCGCAGCATCTGGCGGGCTCGAATATGGTTTCAAGAACTGGCTCGTTCGCGGAAACCTGGGAGCTTCGAGAACGGGTGATTTCGAAACGCCGATCGGCCGAATTCCGAATTCTGCATCGCGAGCAAATTCCGGATCGTTCGGAACAGGTTACTATGGCGAAAAAGCGTTCTTCGGCGGCAGCTATGCGTTTGATATTCGGCGTTATGGTGTTCCGTTCGCGGCGTTATTTGAAGGCGGCGGCGAGAAGCCAAAAGAGGGCGAATTGCCGGACGTTGATGAAGACATAGATCTGAGACTTCGCCGTCACACGGTCAAGTTCAATGGCGGTTTTCGCGATCTGAACGGTCCATTTATTAGCGGCGTAAAGTACAACGTTGACTATACGAATTATCGGCATAAAGAGATCGAAGCAGAGGACGGTATAGATGAGGTCGGAACGATCTTTGACAACAAGATCTTCTCGTATCGCTCATTATTTGAACAGCAAAGGTATGGAAAGCTTTCCGGAAGGTTCGGATTTGAAGGCTTTAATCGCGATTATCAAGTCCAGGGCGCCGAGCAATTGATCGATGGCAAGGTGAAGCACAATGCTTTCTCGGTATTCGCTCTCGAAGAACTGGATTTTGATCATGTAAAGTTCCAGTTCGGAGGCCGTGTCGAGAACAATAGGTACAACGCAGAGAATCCTGAGCTTCTCGATCGTGGCTTTACCGTTTTTTCAGGCGGAGCCGGCATCAATGTAGGCCTCTGGCAAGGCGGTTCCTTCGTGGTCAACTATACACATTCGAATCGTGCTCCGGCGCTAGAAGAACTTTACAATAATGGCCCGCATATCGGAACGGTAACGTTTGAGATCGGGAACGAGGGGCTTGAAAGGGAAACGGCAAACGGTATCGACTTCTCACTTCGTCATCAGTCAAGCCGCTTCAATTTTTTCGGAGACGTGTTTTACTATCGCATTAACAATTTCGTTTTCCTTGCTCCGCAGGATGAAGATGGCGACGGTAATGTCGATATCGAAGACGGCTTGCCGGTAGCAAGGTACGAACAAGAAGACGCAGAATATCTAGGTGTCGAGCTAAACGCTGATGTTCGATTTAATAATTATCTTGGCGGATTCGTCGGCTTTGATTATGTACGAGCAAAGCTAGCGGACATTGACACAAACATTCCGCGGATTCCGCCGGCACGGACACGGGTTGGGCTTGATATGCGATACAAAGGCTTGAGCGTAAGGCCCGAGGCCGTTTTCGCATCGGCACAGAACAAGATCTTTCCGCTTGAAACCAGAACCGCCGGTTATGGGCTCCTGAATATTGCCGGTTCGTACACTGTCGCCCGACAACATAGTGCCCACATTTTCAGCGTGAATGCGTACAATTTGACGGATAAACTGTATCGAAATCACGTGAACTTTATCAAGGACATTTTGCCGGAGATCGGCCGCGGGATTCGATTCGGATACACGATACGCGTTTTCTGATCTGCGTTTATCCTAGGAAGGATCGAAGCTCAGCTTCGGTCGGGAGAGCGGTCCTGGCACCGATGGCTCGACACTTCAAGGCGGCGACGGCGTTAGCTGCCTTTGCGCTTTCTTCGATCGCTAATTCGTTTATTAGACCGTAAAGTAACCCGACACGAAATGCGTCACCAGCACCCGTCGTATCCTTACAACCGCCCGGAACTGCGTAAGCTTGACTTCGGATAAATTGACCTTCGCAGAAAAGCAAAGAACCGCTTTCGCCGAGGGTCATGCCGATGATAGGACAGCCGAATTTTTCATGCATGGATTCGAGGGCCCGTTCCTGTTCAACAAGACCTGTTAGCTTTTCAGGCACCGTGAATGACGTGATCAAGATATCTACCATTGGCAGGAGTGATTCCATACCATCAAAAACATTATCAATATCAGTTGAAATTATCGTTCCGGCGTTCTTTGCTGCAGTTGCCATTCGGGTACACGCGCCTGCATCGTGCGGTGTCATGTGTAGCACCGATCCCGCCGTTGCCGCATCCAGTGGAGCATCGTCGCTGTGATAGGCAAGCAGTGCGTCTCGTTGCCAGATCACTGTGCGTTCACCGGAGGCTTCGTCGATCACGATGAAGGCGATCTGAGTCCGGGCCCCTTCGATCGATTCAGCAAACTCAATATTTACGCCTTCATCCTGCAATGAATGCATCCCGAATCTGCCGGAATCGTCAGAACCGAACCGTCCAGCATACGCGGTGAGCAAACCTAAGCGGCTCAAACCCGCCATCGTAGAAGCAACTTCGCCGCCGGGTGCCTGAATGTATTCCGAAAGCTCGACCTTCGAATTGAATTCGGGATAATTGGGCACACGAATGAGGTAATCGACAGCGTTAGTGCCAAAACCGACCGCATCGAAAGTTTTTCCGTGTTTTATGTCGAAAGGAAATCTCATTGATAAATTACCTCAATGCCGTTTAAAAACATTCTAAAACTTTTCTCGTTCAATTCCTTGCGCTTACCAGATCGAAATGTTTAGATTTAGTTTACTCAGATGCGAATTTTTTGGGAACGACTCCCATTCAAATCTATTAGTTTTCTGGAGAAAAAAGAAAATGCCGACATCGATTTGTCCGGAATGTGATGAAGAAGTTTACGTAGACGCAGAATCCGAACAGGGCGATCGCGTAAGTTGCGAAGAGTGTGGCTCGGTCTTGGTCGTTGTGGGTCTAGATCCGATCGAGTTGGATCTGCGTCCCGAAGATGACGATGCACGTGATGGCGATGATTTTGATTCGAATGGCGACGAAGATGATCGCTATTAGCACGAATCAGCCGCTCACCGTCGTGAATTTCCCGCGAGTTTAGCCGCTCGTCTCGATCTCAATTCAGCTTATCCGCCGGGTTATACAGCCCGGCGTTATTGCGCCAAAATTGTGTACCTCCTGCACCGTTAAACCCAATAAATCTGTCACTCTGAACTACTCGGTCAAAATGACAGTTCAGTCTGATCGACACCTGTATTAAGCTGCAATCCTTTTGCAATTTAGCTTAGATTTTCACGTCACCTTCGACCGGCGTCTGTTGGCACGGCGGTTGTATGGAAAGGACGAGATAGTCCGCGATGGGTCTATCGAATGAGCTAATTGAATTGCATGAAAACCGCAACTGCGTCTTCCACTTTCGTCGTATTGTTTTCGTTGGTTCTGACTATTCAAATGGGTTAAATGGAAGACGCAAATTTAAACATTACTAAAGGCCGCGGTGGAATCGCGAGCATTGCCGTCGTCGGCATAGCTGCATTCGCGACGGCCTTTGCCATTTTTGAACTGTTTGCGTTTCCATCTTCCTTGCTCTTCGTTTTACTGCTTTCGATCTTTGTTGCATCGGTCGCTGCAAGATACGAGGCCCGCATCCCGTACACGACCGTAGAAATAAGGCCAAAGGATCTACTTACTTTTTGGGGAATTATCTGGCTCGGCATTCCGGGAGGAATCCTGATCGGCCTTACGGCATCTTGGTTTGCTCAAAAAACTCCACGACCCACGTCGAATCGGGTCGTAGGCGCGGGTATCGACGTAATTTCCTCGACCGTTTCTGCGATCGTGTTTAGTTCACTACTGTCGGCACTACGAAGTAGCGCGACATTTTCGTACCCGGATTTTGTGATCATCCCGGTCGATATATTGGCCGCGGCATGCCTCTTGGGACTTACACATTTTGCGGTCCGATATGTTTTGAGCTCTATCGCTGAAGATGTCGAGACAAACGAGGGCGAACCTCGCCCGATCTCAGATTCGGTGGTTTCTACAACAGCTTCATACACCATTCATCTTTTGTCGACGGTTTTGCTGTTTGCTATCTTCAATCACTTTGGCATCGAGTTCGGATTGGTCGTTCTACCGCTTGTTGTCATCGGCCACATCTCGTTCACTATCCATGAGCGAACTTTGGCCGCGAAAACAAAGTTGATCTCTGAAGCAAGCAAGCTTCACCTTGCAACGGTCGAAGCTCTTGCGACAGCGATAGACGCACGCGATCAGGTTGGAATGGGCCATGTTCGACGGACACAGATCTACGCACTCGGGATCGGCAAGGCGATGGGGCTCTCAGAGTCAGATCTTGATGCATTGCGGATGGGAGCGCTTCTCCATGACATAGGCAAACTCGCCGTTCCTGATCACATTTTGAATAAGCCGGGCCGACTAACCCCGGCCGAATTTGAAAAAACTAAGATCCATGCGTCGGTCGGAGCATCCATACTTGAGACAATCAGCTTCCCGTATCCCGTTGCTGCAACGGTGAAGTATCATCATGAGAATTGGGATGGAACCGGCTATCCACACGGTCTTCGCGGGAACGCGATTCCGTTAACCGCCCGAATCTTGAGCGTCGCTGATGTGTATGACACACTTCGCGGAGCTCGACCATACAGAACTGCGATCAGTGCCGATAGAGTAGTGCAAATGCTTCAAAGCAATTCCGGAAGCAAATTCGATCCACAGATCGTTGATGTGTTAATCACCGATCTTCCAACTCTTGAGTCCGAGATCCGTTCGCTGGGAATCGGGTACGATGTTGGTTCCGACTCAGGCACATTTATAGTCTCACCGGCTGATGTGGACGTAAGTCCTAATTATGTTCAGCAGATCAAGAGAGCGAATCGAGAGGTGTTTACGCTTTATTCGCTTGCGAAAGAATTCGGAGCTGCGGCGGACCTCGACGATTCTCTCGCTCTATTGACCGAGAAGGTGCGGGAACTGGCTCCTTACGATACATGTGTTGTTTACTTACTGGATAAAACGGGTGAAAGCGCCGTCGCAAGACACGTTGCCGGAGCAAATCAGGAAGACCTCCTGTCAAAATCTGTGATCCCCGGTGAAGGTGCTACTGGCTATGTTCTAAAAGCTCGGCATTCCGTCCAAAACGTAGATCCGGCACTCGATTTTGCCTTTTCTGATGCCGAGTTTAGCCGCGATTATATTGCAATGGCGTCTTTACCTCTGGTTTCGGATGATGGAATTGTGGGTGCTGTTTCGCTTTATTCGCGAACGATAGCTTGTTACAGCGACGAACATATCCGCTTGCTCGAGACCGTTGCACGGATCGCAACCGATGCGATCATTCGGTCGCAACAGCTCGAAGAAGCAGAAACTTACGCATTGACAGATCCATTGACCGGTTTGACAAACTCGCGGGGGCTGCAGGCCCACTTTGATAAGGAGGCAAAGCGCGCAGATCGAAACGATTCCGGATTTCAGATGCTTGTGCTAGATCTCGACGGTTTTAAGGCGATCAACGATACGCACGGACACAAGATCGGCGACACAATGCTTCGCGAGATCGCAAACGTGATCAAGGGGCAGTTGCGCGAATATGACCTGCTCGCCCGCTATGGCGGCGACGAATTTGTGGCGATCATTCCCGGAACCGAGACGATCGATGTGCTTGAGCTGTCTAGGCGAATCGAAAAATCGGTCTGCGATTTCAAGATGAAGGTGGACGCAAGCGAGATGGCAAGCGTCGGTATAAGTATCGGCTCGGCGAATTATCCTACGCAGGGCAGTACGTTTGACCAGATCGTGATCGCCGCGGATAAGGCCATGTATATTACCAAAGCGATCCATCGGCAGGAACGCACGGTCTCAAAACGACCGAGAAAGAATGAGAGTCGTGAGTTCCTGATCTCAAGTCCCGAACTCGCCGCAGAATTCAAACCGCTTCAAGAGATCCTTGAAATTACAGATGAAGGGCTGGTTCTTGAGCTCGACGATAGTCACATCATCGCGTCGTCAGCAATAAACTAAATCGTTTCTGCTAGGGCTATCAAAATGCCTGAGAGAACCGAAAATGCAATTGCTGGCGGCGGAGTTGAATGATCGCATTCGTCATATCAGGTTGTGGTATTAGAAACCGTGGCGGATTTAGCAAGAATCCATAATCTACTCCAAACTCACCGCCAACAGGTGTTTTCAAGCGAAGGCCCAGCCCGACAGTATGAGTCCAAGTTGCCCGAAGATTGCGACGGTAAGCATCTGATTCCGGAACGTCCCGCGCTTTGAATATCTCGGTCGCACTGCGAAAAACATTTCCGCCATCGTAAAACGGCACTGCACGAATCGATTGAGTCAGCGGTATCCGAGTTTCAAGATTGACCACAGCGATCGCGTTTCCGCCAAACGGTATTGTGAACGGATCGAGAAATACAGGCTCGCCGTCTCGGTTTCGAAACGTTCCCTGTGGAACGACGAGAACTCGTGGACCCGCCGATTCAAACTCAAAACCCCGCAGAGTATTCGCTCCACCGGCGAAGAATCTTTCGCTTATCGGAAGTGCGTTCTCCAGATCGGGAAATGTGTCTGAAGGAAATTCGGTCTTTCTTGAAAACACGCTCGCCACCCCGATCAGCACCCGAGCCGCAAACACTGCGTCACGAAGTCCCGGCACTACCGCGAATCGCCGGTAGAAATTGTAAGACACCTGTAATTTGTTAAACCCAACATTTGCCCCCAAAGCAGGAAGAGACACATTATATTCGGCGGTCAGATAGTCTCCGTCGGTTGGATCGCTTGCACTATATTTACACGGTTCGCCGGGCCCGCCTTGAGCGATGATGTCGAGGATCGTGTATTTGATCGAGCAGTTCTTTCGGGTATCGCGAACAAAGGTCGCTCCAAAGCCTGAGATCCGTACCCTAGCATCTGGCGTCAAAAGATCTTTGATCAAGAGGCTCTCGATATTGAATATTCGAACGTCTTCAAACCTATATTTGAAGAAAACGATGCTCCGGTTCTTTCGGCTAAGTGTTCGATTCGTTTCGGCGGTAACGGTTAACCGATTCAGCGTCGGATCACCGGTATTCTCGCCAAACGTGTCGATCGGGTTTCCATCTTCATCTACGCGTTGAACGATGCCGAAGGTTCCTCGGTCGAAAGCGGATCTGAAAAATCGCGTAACCGTTGAATCTCGTTGATATTGAGCCGTAATCGTTAGCGGTGCAAAACGTTTTTCGCCATCGCGAATAAACCGCGGGTTAATAAAATCGAGCTGGATCAACTGTTGTCTTTGGCTCCACCTGATACGTCCGCCGCCCTGCCATAGATTGCCCAGCAAATTGAAATGTCGAACATCGACAAATCCGCTCAATCCAAGATCGGTCGAATAGCCGCCGCCGTATGAAAGAAGCCTCGGAGCCTGTTCCTTAACATCCACGATCACGTCCGTCTTGCGTCCGCCTTCGGGCCGATCGATCCGTGGCTGCGGCAGAATCTCGACAAGTTCAAACGCATCGCTGGAATAAAGATTTTGCTCGCTCGTGTAAATATCGGTTGCACTTAATAATTCACCAGGCTTTATCGCCAATGCTCGTTGGATCGCAGATGCTTTTGTTCGAATATTTCCATTGATCAGAATTCGATCAATGAATACCGGCTCTCCCTCATTTTGAACGCTGTATACGACCCTGAAGAAAGGTGGTTCCGTTTCGCTCGCTGTAGGCAACCGATCGATCGAATAGGTGACCGATGCATCGTAAAAGCCGCGCGATGAATAAAACGCGGCAAGAATCCGTTGGCCGTTCCGTACTTTCTGGATGGAGAAATTCTCACCGACGATCTTAGGTAAAATTGCCGTTAGTTCGTCATCGGGAAAGGCAGTGTTCCCTGTGATATCTATACCACTAACCTTTGTTGGCTCACCTTGATCTACAATGAACGTGACGATCAGACTTTCACCATCGACCGATGCACCAAGGTTTGCACGAACGGTGGCATCGCGATACCCCAGTTCGCGCAGCAGCGACCTAATCGTGTCAGTATCTTGTTCCAGAATGCGATTGCTTGTGTAACCGCGACCATAACCAAAGATCGGAATGATGCCTAGAATATTCGCTGTTTGCGATTCAAGGACGCTGGAGATCTCTTCGGTCGTGAAAAGTTCGGTTCCGCGAATGCGGATCTCAACAAGTTTCAGCCTTCGGTCGAGGTTCGCAATATAGTTTATTTCGACCTTCCGCCCCGACAATTCGGTCGAACCTAAAGAAGAGCAAATAAAGGGAGTTCCATTCGGAAGCGGAGAATTATCGTAATCCAATATCGGTGGATCGACTGAACATGCAACAGTAACGTCCGCAAAAAAGAAACCCTTTTCCTGGTAATAATTCTCGAGTCGGCGTTCACCTTCGATAATTGCCGCATAATCGACCGAGCCATCACGCTCAACCGGCAGTAAACTACGCTGTGTCGATCCGCCGATCCTGGCATTTTCTCCGGTGACCTTTACTTCGACCGTCGGACCGACCTCCCCGGTTATCGAAATAGCGGTGCTATTATTTTCGCTGTCGTAAACTATTCGCGGTTCGTTTATTCGAGCCGCGAGAAAATTTTCTTCGCGTAGAAACTTCTTAATTCGCTCTACGTCTTCCAGAAGCTCTTCTCTTGAATATGGCTTTCCAGACTGTAGTTTCAATTTCGTGTTGATAGACGCGGTTGATGTTCCGGCGATAGCGATCTCAAAAGAGGATACGGTCGAGCGGTCTCCGGGTGAGACATTAAAAACGATATTCTGATCTAAGGAGTTTGGTTCCGTCTCGCGGACGATCTCCGCTTCGGCTCGAAAATATCCGCGATTCCGCAAATATTCGACGATTCCGTCAGCACTGTTTCTAAGTGCAGTCTCCGAAACCGAAGAACCGGTTTGCACCAGCGTCGTACGCAGCAAAAGTTCCTGTTCCGTAACCTCCTTGAAAGTTGATGGTGTGATCCGAACATTTACGCGTCGTATCTGAGCGATCGGCCGCACTTTGAAGACAAGCCGCACCCGCTCGCCTTCAGCCACCGCCTCCACCGAAATATTTGAGACTCGCTTTGTTTCGAAGAGTGATTCGATCGCATCTCTGATCTTTACAGCCGCAAAACGTTCCCCGATGCTCGCCTTAGCCAGACTTTGGAAAGCTTCCGGTGGCGAGCCTTGCGCAGCATTTTCGTATGCGACCACGATCGATGAGATCTCACGGCCTTCAAAGGATTCTTGTGCGGAATTTATTGAGAACAACAGGCAGATAGATAGGATCAACAGTGAAATTTTGCGAAACGAGAGCATAGTCATACCACTAGCTTTCGACAGAATTACGGCCGGATCACCCGTGCTTATCAAAGTTTTAACCGTGGATATTATTGCCACAAAATTCACGCCGATCTCGCTCCGGCCAAAGGTCATCTGTCAGAAACGCCGTCTGAATCTGACCTCAATACTAAAATTATCCCGATTGCTCGTTACGTTGCTTAACGAACGCTGTTCATACTGAGCTATCACAGAAAGCTTGTTCGATACCCTATATTCAAGTGCCAAAACCTGGTTCTGGTCCTGCGAAAGGTTGGTCGCATAGGTCACCCGAAGATTATTATTTATCTGCCGACCGACCGTAAGTCGAGCCGTAGGGTTGATACGTTCGCCCGAAATGATCGGGTCGATCTCGAAAACATTGAGCCCGAACAATCGATCGGTCGCCCGCCGTGCAGGATTGTTTATGATCGAATCAGTTAGCACTTCGGCGGCCGTGTTGATGCCTGTTGAAGCCAGCGTCGGTATTCCGGATTCCGTATTAGAGAGGCTGCCTGTCGTGATAAGCGATATAACATCTGCTTGCGGCAATGCCGGGCTAGAGCGAACGGTCGCGTTCAATAGCTCCGTATCGGTTAGCGACCCGTTTAGATTCACAAAAACCTGGTAGCCATTTATCTCAGATTCAGCGATCAGATTTATAACGGGTTCGATCGAAGTGTTCGGCGGGAACTCGAGCACACCTCGTTGTACTTCATACCGATCCTTTCTAAAAAATACTGTTCCTTCGGTAGCCACGATACGGCCCGAGATCTGCGGGTTTGAAGAAGTTCCGGTAATTCGAAGTGACGCCGATGCGGTTAGATCCGCAATATTGTTTTTGATGACCAAAGCATTTCGGCCATCGATCGTTAAGTCAAACCGAGTTGGGAATACCGATCCACCGCCGCCGGTCGAGATCGAGCCTTCGCGCCGTGCTCCGACAATATTCGCGAGATCTATATCTTTGGTATACAAACTTCGTCTGGCAAGTATAGAACCAGACACCAGCGACGTGAGTGACTGGCCGATTCGATTTCCCGATATCTCGAGCCGAGCATCGCCAGTTGTAATAAAATCGTCGGGAAGCGGAACCGTAACATTTGTCCCGACCACACCGACCCGATACGACTGGATCTGCAGGCTATCGCTGAGTAGAACGCCGCCATTTGCATTAAACTGGCCGCCTCCTAAATAGCCTTCCGCAGATTCGATCTGAACCTGGTTCGTAGTGAAAAGAATTCCTGCCTTGACTCTGTCGAATGAAATACGGTCGGAGCCGACGAAGGCCGCGATCGAAGCGTTCTCGGTATCGACTCGACCTATGAGCCGTGCGGTCTTATTGATACCCGAAAGCCGCACAGAAAGATTCGCGACGCCGCCAAAAAACGTATCCGTTGCTGCGATCGGCGGAATAATGTTTAGCAAAGCAAGGTTGACGCGGCCATTCATCGAAAGGTCATTCATACCTTCGTCCGAAAGTGCTTTCGTACCCGCGATCGTCAAATTCGAACCGCCACCCGCGAACTTGGCGCTATCAAACGTTATTTCAGAAGGGCTAAAGCGTACAACCACCGTCTCGGTAGCGGTTAGCGGAGTGTCCTGGATCTGTAAAGACAGTTTTGAAAATGTCGCGCTACCGGAAATGCCGCTTGTCGAAAATTCGCGTGTTCCATCCGGCAATTCCCTCAAAAGATTGCCGCCAAGCAGAAGAGATCCGGTTCCGGAACCGCCGATCGATATTCCCTTCAGTTGCGGAATGAGAGCGAAGAACGGTCTAAGCGGACTGTCGGACATCACATGCTCGACCGTAAAAGGAAGATTCGGATTGCTGAACGTAACCTTTGCATTTACAGATTGAAGCTTTTCGTCGAGAGTAGCTTTGAGTTCGGCATTGAGCACTTGGTTATCTGTCTTGCCACGGAAGACAACTTCGCCAAACTGATTTTCGTTAATAATTACATCTCTGGCGACGCCATTAAATGAAACGTTAAATGACGAAGGCCGATCGTAATTGCCAGTCGCGTTTGCGGCGATGTCGGTCGCACCGCTAAACGTTGGAAGGTTCGAACTTGGCGGAAGGAATGCAAGCGCCAATTGAAGCGGGATCTTCGTTCCGTTCAGATCGAGATCAAACTGGGTCGTGGCTCTGTCATAAAAACCTTTCGCGGAAAGTGAGCCATCCTTTACTCGTATCTCGGCTGTTTCAATATCGATTCGCGTTCCGTTGAACACAGCCTTAGCTTTCAATCCATCAAACGGCTCGCCCGCAATAGTTCCATTTACCGAAGAAAGATCGATCGAACCGCGTGCGCTATCGGGAAGTCCTTCAAGATCAACCTTGCCCGATGTAAGTCCATTAAAATCACGGAGCCGTTCCGGAAGGTCGACAGGCAGGGCTGCTACCAGATTTGCGGCATTAACGCTACTTAGGTCGGCTTTAACTATAATATTATTCGAACCAACCGCCGGAACGGTTACGTTGAATGCGATTTCGCCCGGTCCAACGGGCTCTCGAAGAAGGCCGTTCGAAAATGATAAACCATCCGGTGTCCGATCAATATCGGAGCTAAGTGAACCAACCTCGCGACCGCGAAGCGAAAGCGATGCAATGCTCGCCGAGCCATCCAGAATGGGGTCATTCAGATTTCCCGTAAGTCGGCTGTCAAAATCGAGGTTCCCGGCAAGTTGAACCTGAAAATCGTCGAGTTGACGTTCCAGCTCCGGAGAAACGCCAAGTAGCCGAAATATTCGTTCAACTTCATTCGCATCAGTTGAAGCAAGATTCACAACCAAATCTGAATTACTATTTCGCAGATCAAAACGACCAGAGGCGTTGAACTTACTTTTTTCGGTTTCAAGAAGTGCCTTATTTACAGTGAAAAGCCCGTTAGCTGCAGCAAGCTCGATGTCGCCTCGGATCGGAATTCGGCCGCGGTCATCATTACCTGCTGCCGCGTCGATCGAGGCTTTGATAGTTCCGCTTGTGGTCGAAACGTCCGTTCCAACAAGACTTAGATCTATATTGCCGGTAGTTTTTCCCTCAAGAGGTATAACTCTGCCGGACTGAATCGCGATCAGTTTGGAAAGGTCTAAACCGCCAAATACACCGGTGATCGTTGATTCGACATTGTTTCGGATCGCGATCTCCGCCCTGCCGTTGACAGTGCCGCCCATCACCTCGGCAACTAATTCATTCAGTTCAACACGGTCACTACCAACATCCACCTTCGCATTAGCTCGACCAAGCGGCACGCTCCCTAAGATCCCGCCGCCGATGCTCATATCGGCGCTAGCTCTATATCGTCCTGACGGCTCAAGGATAAAGATCGGTTTGACGATCGAGACGTTTTCCAGCGAACCGCCTTCGGAAAGTGTATCGCTTTTCCTTAAGGTGACGGTTCCGGCATCGATATCGTTCGACGTTCCCTGAATTCTGCCTTGTCTTATTGTCAGACGAACGCCGCCAATATTTAGGCTGCCAAGCACGGCGCTATCGGTGTCGATCTTCGCAACTCTGAGTTTATCGGAATAAATCACCGTTTCACCTGCGATATCCTTAACGGAAATCGCGGGGGCTTCAATTCCATCGACGCGAATACCGTTCGAATCGAGCCGCTCGGCCCGTAAGTTTCTCGCGGTAAGTTCGGTCGAACTTGGACGGTCTCGGAGTTTGAAATCATCGGCTGTAAGATTGCGAAGCTTTGTATTATCGACGTTAGCGTCTTTCGCGTTTAGCTTTTTGATGTCGACCTCGGTCCGGTCGCCCTTGTCGCTAACCCGCAAACCTTGCCCCGTTATCCCTGTTAACTGGTAATCATCGGTCGTAAAACTGCGAGCGGCTGCATTCGGAGCAGAAAGCTCCAACTGACCATTCCGCATGGCAAACCGTAGATTCCTTGCTGCCAGCTCAGCGATCTCTGTGTCCTGGATCGAGAATTTTTGAACCCGACCGTTGCCGGCTGTCGCGGTCAATTCTTCGTCCTTATATTCAGCGACGGCGTCGGATAGAAATAAACGTCCAAGGGTTAATGCTTTTGATTTCGCCGCAACGGCCTGAAGTTCGCCGACCCACCGAAAGTCGGTACCGGTGCCCCGGACGTTGCCAGAAATTCTTGGAAAATCGATCTTAAAATCTTCGAAGGTCAATAATTCGGCAACTGCATTTCCGTTCGCCTCATAATTCGAATTCGTACCTTCGACGGTGGCGGCGACATTCAGTGCTTTTAGATAAACCCCTTCGGCAGTGATCGCCTGGGAGTCGATCGAGCCATCGACCTTGTAAGTCTCGCCGCTGCCTGTCACCTTACCCTTGAAATTCCCGACGCCCGACAGCGAAGCTCCGAGCGGGAAGAGATTTGACGTTTGAGTTAGATCAACGGAGCTTTCAACCGCTAGGTCGTATGTGAAATCAGACCAACTTGTGATCTTGCCTGATAAATATGTGGTTCCGATCGGCGTTTCAACCTTCAGTTCTGAAATGTCAGCACCTTTGCCGTCGGCAATGGCGGTTAGTCCAATGTCTATCTCTCTGAGTATGCTTTCTTCGTATGTGAAGGTCGAATCCACGGACGTGAGACGAACTTTGTATCTCTTTTGTTCGTCAGCGACCTCGAAAGATTCCGGCTCAAGCGAAACCTGCAAGTTATTGGCATCGGCACCGATCCGCCTCGAGACATCGCCAAAATGCACAACGCTGTCGCGAAGTGTGAAACGCACCGAGTCGTATTTCAAATTGATGTTCGACGCACGCGTATCATCAACAAGGTTTGCAAAATTGGATCGACCGTTTTCGTCAAACTTTACCCACACCTCTGCACCGCTGATCTCGGTCGAATCGACCTTAATGTCACGGGAGAGTTGCCAAGCATAAAGATTTTCGATCGTTAACCCTATCCGAGCGTCACGAATAAAGAACAACTTCTCGCCACTCGTACGGTCGTTAAACGTCGCGTTCTTTAGCTCAAGCTCAAGCGGGCTGATCCCGACTCGAAAGACATCGGCTGTGAAATCAATGCCCACGTTGTTCATCTTCTGAACGAACTGGGTCTTAATGTAAGAATCCGTCAAGCCATTACGGTAAGCAAGGTAGCCGACCAACGCGAGTAATCCGGCCAGAACAACCACACCCACGAAAGTGCCCAAGAGATTCCGGCGCGAAAAATAGCGCCGTGTCACCTTCGGAGCTTCATCGGTAGGATCCGGATTTTGGGAGATTTCCTGTTCGTCTTCAGACATTACTGCAATTTGCCCGCCTTAAATTCTTCAAAGCGACACTGTTTCCACGATCTCTAGATCGAACGCTTCGAGCGCGTTAACTCTTGGGGGATGGTTGGACAAGAGCCGAATTTTATTTACGCCAAGATCCTTGAGGATCTGAGCTCCGATGCCGTAGTCATGGATCTTGCCATAACCCGTTTCGATCTTTGCCGTTTGAAAATCAATATTCTTCTCCTGCATTACGGCATAAGTTCGAAGCTGGTTGACCAGATCAAGGCTATTTTCGCGTTGTCTCAAGTATACAACGACACCGCGACCGGCTTCTGCGATCTTTTTGAGAGAGGCTTGGATGGCTGGGGCTGCTTCGCCAAGCGTTGATCCGAACATTGCAAAAGTGATGTTCTCCGTTTGGACGCGAACGAGAACCGGTTCGGTTGTATGTGTAATGTCACCTAAAGTCAACGCAAGATGAGTTTCGCCATTAACTTCATTCTCATAGATCGTGGCACGAAAATTTCCGAATTCGGTCGGAAGATCACACTCGATATGTCTCCGAACCAAAAGCTCTTTTTCTACGCGATAACGAACAAGATCAGCGACAGAGATGATCTTGAGCCCGTGTTTTTCGGCAAAGATCTCAAGCTCCGGCATTCGTGCCATCGTCCCATCGTCATTCATTATCTCGCAGATTACTGCCGCCGGCGTTAGGCCTGCGATCCGCGCAAGGTCAACGCTTGCCTCAGTTTGGCCAACTCGGACAAGCACGCCACCACGTTTTGCACGAAGCGGGAAAACGTGTCCGGGGCGTGCAAGGTCTTGCGGACGCGTTTTCGGATCAACTGCGGTCAAGATCGTTTTTGCTCGGTCCGCAGCGGAGATACCGGTCGTTACACCTTCACGAGCTTCGATCGAGATCGTGAAAGCCGTACCCATACTCGATGTGTTATCGCTAGTTTGCGGCGAGAGGTTTA
>JBGTKQ010000020.1:0-12466 GCA_041744555.1 Pyrinomonadaceae bacterium | reverse complement strand
GGCAAGACCGAAACGATCCAGATGAGCGAACTGCTTCCGCGTGCGTTTGATTCCAAATTTTTGAAATGACCCCAATGAAGATCTCAAGAGTATTCTTTGCCTCTATTTTTGTTTTCGCGATCGTTTTCAATTCGTTCGCGAATGTTGCTTCGCAAACGACTCGGGTCGATCTTCTTATCGTTGGCGGCACGGTCGTGACGATGGACAAGGACACCACGGTTTATGAAGACGGCGCGGTTGCCGTTCGAGAAGACAAGGTCGTCGCGGTCGGACGCCGAGCGGATATTATCAAGAAGTACACAGCACGGCAGACGGTGAACGCTGCTGGCAAGGCAATAATTCCCGGCCTGATCAATACGCATACTCATATTCCAATGTCCCTTTTTCGCGGTATTGCAGACGATATGGATCTGCAGGAATGGCTGACCAAGTTCATCTTTCCTGCCGAAGCAAAGAACGTCGATGAAGCATTTGTCCGTGCAGGAACTCGGCTCGGTCTGGCCGAAATGATTCGCGGCGGCACCACGACCTACTGCGACATGTATTACTTCGAGGACGCGATCGCTGATGAAACCGCAAAGGCCGGCGTTCGCGGCGTTCTCGGCGAGACCTTAATAGATTTTCCTGTTCCGGACAACAAGACCTTTGCCGAAGGACTCATTTACACCGAAAAATTCATCAAGAAATGGCAGGGCCATCCGTTGATCACTCCGGCGATCGCTCCGCACGCGCCGTACACCGTTTCGGAAAACAACTTAACCGATGCCCGTGCAATGTCCGACCGCTTGAAAGCACCGCTTGTGATCCATCTCGCCGAGGCGAACACCGAAACTGAATTCATTCAGCAAAAGCACGAAGGCATTCGCCCGATCGAGTACCTTGAAAAGATCAATTTCTTCAATTCGCGAACGATCGCCGCGCACGTAGTTCAAGCAAACGAAGCCGAACTTAACATTCTTAAAAAGCACAACGTCGGTATCGCCCACAATCCACAGTCGAACATGAAGCTGGCTGCCGGCGTAGCTCCGGTTCCGATGATGCTTGCTAAAGACATGAACGTTGGGCTTGGTACGGATGGACCTGCATCCAACAACGATCTCAGCCTTTGGGAAGAGATGGACACCGCCGCGAAGCTTCACAAAGTATTCTCCGGCGACCCCAAAACGATGTCCGCGATGCAGGTGTTTGAGATGGCTACGATCCGCGGCGCACGTGCTTTGCACATGGCTGACAAGATCGGTTCGATCGAGTCGGGTAAGTTTGCCGACATCGCAATTATCGATCTTGACGGCCTTCACCAAACGCCGATGTACAACATTTATTCGCATCTTGTTTACGCCACAAAATCTACGGATGTGAACACTGTTGTTATAAATGGCCGCATTGTCATGCAAAACCGGCGTTTGCTCACGTTAAACGAAAGTGCTATAAAAAGAGACGCAAACACATACCGTGTAAAAATCATCAAAAGTCTGTCGAATTAAAAAGACGGCTTAAAAAGCCTTTTCGATGATGTTTTAAATGGTACTAAACGGGTCGTAAAAAGTGAGCCTTCATCTTAAGTAGTTCGCTTGGCCTTTACGGAAAATTTGTCGCAAGGAGGACATAAATGCCGGTAAATGTCAGAAGGTTCTGCAGTTCGGTTTCGTTAATATTCAGCTTTTTCGCAATTATAAACGCTCAAACGCAGCAAGCGACTCCCGAACCAGCACAGCCAACAGCAAACATAAACGTAGCCAAAGCGCCTTCGTCCGCCGAGATAATGCGTGACCGTATTTCAAAGGCTAAAGCCTTCATCGCCGTTCGAAATTACGCCGCCGCCGCCTACGAGCTTGAAAATATTCGCCGCGAGACTAACGACCCTTCGGTCAACGGTGTTGTGAACGTTCTGTTGATGAACAGCTATCTCGAACAGGGCGATTACAAGCGAGCCGGCGATCTGCTGACAACCCATTTCGAATCTTACAAACGTAACAATGCTAATTCGGCCGGCTATTACCAATCTGTCGCCGGCCAGGTCGTTCGCGGAGCCCGCAGTCAGATCGAGCGCTATCGTTCTTTCGGACTTTTGGTCTCTGACCGCAATCTGCCGCTTGAGGCAGTTCGCGACATCGAAGCGATGCGTGTTCTGCTCGAAACCGTTATAGAACAATCTAAGGAATCATTGACCGAAACAGCAAAAGCGGCGTCAGCAACAGCTTTGCTTGAAGAATCAACATCGACCCGTGCCGCTCTTGCCCGCGACGATTACGACGCACGGCGTTGGCGTGATGCGGCAGCAGATTCGCGTGAGCGGATGGCGTCTTCGCAGAGCATTGTAAAGAATGCCATTGACCTAAAACCTGTTGATACGGTTGCGGCTCCCGCCGTCCCGCAATCGAACAATAACGCGACACCGCCTGGAAATCTGATCGCCGTGAACGATCCGTCGACCGAGCCTGCGAAAACGGCAACAATTACACCCGTTGAACGCCCGATCAAAGTCATCGGCAATCCGCCCGCTACGGTTCCGCCCGTTCAGAAGCAGGACGTAAAGCCCGAAGTCGCCGCGCAATCCAATCCCGCTGAAATGCCGGTCAAGACTGGTCCGCTCGAGGTCGGTTCACTGATCGCATATGCAACGTCGCAAACGCCGCCGAGATATCCGCCAGCGGCAAGACAAGTGAGGGCGACTGGCGTTGTCCGCGTTGAGATCACTGTCGACGAAAAAGGCGAAGTTGCCGATGTGCAAAGCCTAAGCGGCCACGCACTCCTTCAGCCCGCCGCCCGCGATGCGATCCGCCGGTGGAAGTTCAGACCATTCATGCGTGACGGACAGCCGGTAAAAGCAACGGGTTTTGTGAACTTTAATTTCTCGCTTTGATCTTCGTTACGAGAAACGCAAACTAAAAAAGGTGCCCATGTGAGGCACCCTTTTTCATTGAAAAATAGAAAAACTTCTAAAACCGCACCTTTTCTTCATCTACATCAGAAGCACTGCGTGAGGCCTTCCACTCTTCTTCCGTTTCGTAAAAATTAACGTCGAACGACATCAGGGATTTTACAGGAATGCCGTCAAATTCCTTGGGCCCATCCTCGAATTGAGCGATGGTTCCGACCCCGATCACTTCGGCACCGATCTCTCTACAAAGCTCGATCGTTTCCTGGATCGCGCGGCCCGAGCGAAGAATATCGTCGACAATTATCGCTGGATGTACTTGAGTCTCGGCCATGTATTGGCGAAACTGCCGCTTTCCTTCCTCCATTTCGGCCCAATATATTTGTTCTGCGCTAAGTGCTTCGCGAACCCCGAATGCGACCATAATTCCGCCCGGGCTAGGGCTGATCACCGACACTTTCGGAAGGCTTTTCGCGATCGATTTCTCCATCCGGAAACAACGGCTCAAGCCGACGGAAAGTATCCGTGCGTTGTCGTAATAACGAAATGCTAGCGGCATCTGGAAATAGTGCGACGCATGTTTGCCGTTCGGGTAAACGAAGTGTCCGCGGCGATACGCTCCGGTATCTTGCAAGATCTTCATCACAGATTCCGCTGAAGGGATAAGGTCAACCATTGTTTTCTCCTGCTAGTTTTGTTCGCTACCAAGCGAATAAGAAAAACTATCTTAATAACCAAACGGGCACATTTCAACTTTCGATAGTCAGAACTTCTTCTATTGTGTCTGCCTGTGAGCGGCTCAAGTCGTTTGGGAGGCCGTGTAATTCGAACCAGCCAAACTCGATTATTTCCCGGCTCATGACCTTCGGTTCACCTACGGCAACAGCTGTAAACAAGATCTCAACGTGTTTACCGACGATCCGGACGCGAAATAGTTTTAGCTTATCAAGCTCGATGCCGGTCTCTTCTTTTAGTTCGCGGCGAATTGCATGCTCCGGGCTTTCGCCGTGGTCGATAAATCCGCCAGGCAGTCCCCAGCCGGAATAAGGCCGCAGTACATGATTTAGGATCAAGACTTCTCGCTTCCCATTCGTGATAATTCCCGCTGCGGAAACCGTAAATTCATTTTGCCAAGCACGGACAAGCTGAAGCCGCACAACCGGTGGAAATAATTTCCAAATTTTTCGTATCAGTAACTTCAATCTTTAGTTGAATTGCGGTCCTGGCTTCGGTCAATTTGAACGGCGATCCATTCAACTTGCTGGAATATAAACAATGTTAAACGTATGCTTTAAACGTGCTCCCGAGACCGCTCGTCCTGTGGTCTCAGTTCTGTCATTAGAATAACTCGTTCAAGAGGTAAACCAACAATGAAAGCTGCTTCTTTTGTCGCAAAGAAGGTTGCGCTGTCAGTAATTCTCACTCTTTTCGCCATTTCAGCCTTTTCACAAGGTGGTCCGACGGTCGGAAAATACGATGACCATTTTGCCCGTTTTGACATTGTCAAAGTCAATACATCTGATTCGATCTACGGCGACGTTTCCGAAATGTCGTTCACGACATCAAGCGGCTCGGTCGTTCTGACCGTATCACCGCACGATCTTCGGGCACCGTTTTATCGGGCAGAAGATACTAGCCATGGCAGCATGCGCGAGATCGAACGCGCCGCAGTGACAACCTATAAAGGCATTGTAAAGGGCGATCCACATTCAGAAGTAAGGCTTATGATCGAAAGCGGCCGAGTCGAAGGATTCTTTGATTCAGGTAATGATCGGTTCTTTCTCGAACCTGCGTTACGATATTCGGACGAGGCGAAAAGCGGAGAGATTGTGGTTTACCGTAGCGAAGACGTTCGCCACCGCGAAGATTTCTGGTGCAGTTCGGAAATGCCGGCGAAGATCGAGACGGGGCGCGAAATGGCCACGCAGCAGAATGCGGAGAGCGTGCAGAGTTATCGCAGGCTCGATATAGCGACCGAAGCCGATTCGCAGTTCGTTTCGTTGAATGGCGGTGCAACACCGACAAATAACGAGATCTTGTCGATTCTTAACATGGCCGAAGGAACTTTTTCTGAGGAGGTCGGCGTAAGGTTTCGAGTTACGTATCAGCACACATGGAGTGGTTCAGATCCGTTCACGGGTTCTAATACGGACCAGCTTCTTCGTAGCTTTCAAAATCATTGGAATGCAAATTTTGGTAACGTTCAAAGGAATACGACCCATTTGTTTACCGGAAAATCCTACGCTCAATCTCAAGGATTCGCATTCTTTGGCGTTGTCTGCAGCAACCCGGCTTTTGCTTATGGACTAACCGGCTACGTCGGTTGGGCACCGGGCAAATATCTCGTCACCGCCCACGAGATCGGACACAATCTTGGTGCGAACCACGCCGACGCAGCACAAAGCTGCACGAATACGCTAATGAATGCACAGCTAAGCGGCTCGACTCCGCTCAGTTTTTGCGGATTTTCGCGGGGCGAGATCGGCGGATTTGTCGCAGGTTCGGGAAGTTGCCTTGCAACAATCTCGAACGCACGCACGGCCCACGATTTTGACGGTGACGGTCGGGCAGACACCGGGGTCTTCCGTCCGGGAACCGGGGTTTGGTATCTGAATAGAAGCAGCGGCGGATTCTCAGCGTTTCAATTCGGTTCCGCGGGCGACCGGATCGTTTCGGCTGATTTTGACGGCGACGGAAAGGTAGATCCGACGATCTATCGAAATGGCGTTTGGTGGCGTGTCAAAAGCGCAACGAATACGGTCGATGTAGTTTCCTTTGGACTTGCGGAAGACATTCCAACAGCTGCGGATTTCGATGGAGATGGTAAAGCGGACGTAGCCGTATTTCGGCCATCGATCGGGACGTGGTATCGGATCAATAGCGGCAACGGAAATTTCTCGGCCGTTCAATTCGGGACGGACGGCGATAGGCCGGTCGCCGCAGATTTCGATGGTGACGGAAAGGCCGATATCAATCTTTTCCGTCCGTCAAACGGAGCTTGGTATCGGCTCAACAGCACTGACGGAACATTTAGCGCGTTCCAATATGGCATTACCGAGGACATTCCGCTAGTCGCTGATCTTGATGGCGATAGAAAGTCTGACATTGCGGTATGGCGTCCGTCGACAGGGGTTTGGTATTGGGTTCGAAGCAGCGATAGTGGTCATCGAGCATCGGCCTTCGGCTCAACCGGAGACATTCCGGCACCGGCAGATTTTGACGGTGATGGGAAGGCAGATCTAAATGTGTTCCGTCCGTCCGGCGGCGTCTGGTTCCGAATGAACAGTTCGAACGGCGCGTTTTCGGCCTATCAGTTCGGGGTCGAGGGTGACAATCCGTTACGATAGAATATCCGAACTATGGTAAACTTTGCGGCAATCTATGAAGGTTGCCGCGATTCTTTTTTTAGGGCTGATATTTTTTCTGACTTTGATTTCGTGCAAAGTGCTAGATGTCTCGCGCCCCGCGAAGATCAATTCGATCGCACTCCGGATCCAGACCGGACTTTTGGGACAAACATATCAGATCACGATCAAGAACAACGGCCAGGCCAGTCTCGAATGCAAATTTTACGAGCTTAATTCGGACGGCAAGCCGAGAATGAATGCGAAAATGTTGTGCGATCAGTTGCTTGAACAAATGCCGAAAGGTTTTCGCGAGGTTAAGGGAGATCTTGAAGGTAAGTTTGTGGGGAATGTATCGGAAGTCGTGTTTAGCGATCTCGTAAAGCTGTTAAATGAAAAGAATTATTTCTCAATGACTGACGGCTATGAATTCGACGGACGGCTTGACGCGCCGCCAAGTTTTGTCGATGTCGAGTTCGATGGCGGAAAAAAGTCGGTCGGCGATAAGGCTAGAAATAACGAGGAACTGCACTCTATTAAGGAAGCAATTAAAGAACAAGGTCAGGCGATAGAATGGCGGATCCAGTAATACCTGTCTTTGATGCTGGCGAGATATACACCTGGAATCAGATCGGCGAAATACACCATTCTCGCAACGGCATCTACCAAAGAAACGGCCGCTTGATCTCGCTACTGACAGATTTTGGAAAGATCAATCCTTGTTATCCTGATTTCCACGGCGATTCCACCGACATCATTCATTACACAGGTTCCGGCCGCCGCGGCAATCAGAAGTTGGACGCTGCAAACCGCGCACTTCTAGACGCGATCCGCACTCATCACTCAGTTCCGCTCTTCAATAAGCTCGGCGTAAATCGCTGGGAATGCCTCGGCGAATGGTGCGTAAATGACGGCCAATACGTTTACGACGAAACGCGTGAACGAATGGTGTGGAAGTTCACACTTAAGAAAACCGACGGCGTCTTGCCAAAATCTTAAATTGCTATACAATGCCACGAGTTTCATAAACATTACTCCTTTCTTTGCTCTTTTTGTTCTTCGTTTTACGTTTATCAAGATGAGCAAGAATACGGTCAGACAATTTCTACCCGATTTCTGAAAAACTTTCGATGGGAGAATTAGAACAATGTATAGCCTTCGTCGCGCTTTTGCCATCTCTTTTGTTTTCTTTGCCGCCTTTCTGGCAGGCTCTGTTTCAGCCCAAACCTGGACACCTGAAATGCAGGTAAAGCTAAAAATTCCGGATTCGCCTCAGGTCTCACCCGATGGCAAACGTGTTGTTTATACGGTTAATGAAGCTGTGATGACCGCCGACCGGAGCGAATTTGTAACGCAAGTCTGGATATCGACGATCGGCGAAAAGGACGCTTATCAGGTCACCTTTGGCGACAAGTCATCGACCAGTCCGAAATGGTCTCCCGACGGAAAGATGATCGCGTTCCTTTCAAACCGAAAGGACAATCGTAATCAGATATTTGTAATGCGGGTAAGCGGCGGCGAACCGGAACTGGTTACCGAGGGCAAAGGTGCGGTCGGCGCATTTGAATGGGCACCGGACGGGCGTGCATTTGCCTACACAATGACCGATCCGAAATCGGATGATGAAGAAAAGAATGATAAAGGCCGAAACGATTTTCGCTGGGTGAACGAGAATACAAAGCTGGCAAGACTCTACATAACGCCCGCCACGAAAGGTGCCGATGGAAAACGAGAGGTCAAGAAGCTTACGGCCGCTGATCGGCACGTCACCTCATTCAACTGGGCTCCGAACGGCGGAAAAATAGTTTTTGCACATATTGAAGCGCCGGTCGCCGATTATTGGCCTTCGTCGGATGTTTCGATAGTGGATATCGGTACGATGAACGTCGCGCCATTCGCGGCAACGGCCGCTGCCGAGCGGGTCCCAAGCTATTCGCCGGACGGAAAATGGATCGCGATGAGCGTCAGTGATCTGCCAACACGCTGGGCACAAAGCAATAGAATAAATGTTTTCCCTTCGGCCGGCGGCAAGCCAAAAGTGATGCCCGTAACCCACGACGGACAACCGGTCGGGATCGGTTGGACGCCCGACAGCGCGAAAATGATGTTCACCGAAGCGAAGGGCACCGGAACCGCTCTTTATGAGATGGACGTCGTAGCGGGAATGATCAAGGAAATAGATTATGAAGATGGCGTTATCGGTGGCGTTTCGATGTCTAAAGACGCCAAGACATTCTCATTCGTTAGCCAAAGCTCCGGAAAACCTCCCGAAGTATTCGTTGTCCGCAGCGGCGTGAACGAGCCTTTCATGGTCTCCGGCATTAACGCGGATCACGCGAAGATGGTCACTGGAAAGTCCGAAGTCGTCAAATGGAAAAGCAAAGACGGCAAAGAGATCGAAGGCGTTCTGCATTACCCGAACGGATACGTTGCCGGCACCAGAGTGCCATTGATCTTGAACATTCACGGCGGTCCGGCAGGCGTTTTTCAGCAGTCGTTCGTCGGAAATCGGGGCTCGTATCCGCTTGCAAGTTTTATGGCAAAGGGCTACGCGATACTGCGTCCGAACCCGCGCGGTTCAAGCGGTTACGGCGTCGCTTTTCGCCAAGCGAACATCAAGGATTGGGGCGGAATGGATTACGAAGATCTGATGACCGGCGTCGATCATGTGATCGGCATGGGCGTCGCGGATCCGAACAAACTCGGCGTGATGGGATGGAGTTATGGCGGTTACATGACATCGACGATCATCACGAAAACGAACCGCTTCAAGGCTGCATCGGCCGGAGCTCCGGTGACTAACCTGATGAGTTTTAACGGAACCGCCGATATTCCTTCGTTTATCCCCGATTATTTCGAATCTGAGTTCTGGGATAACCCGACGATCTACGCAAAACATTCAGCGATGTTTAATATAAAAAATGCAAAAACCCCGACGTTGATCCAGCATGGAGAAAGCGACCTTCGTGTTCCTATCGCTCAAGGCTACGAGCTTTACAATGCGCTGAAGCGGCAGAATGTGCCAACGCGAATGATCGTGCTTCCGAGGCAGCCGCACGGAATACAGGAACCGCAGCTTCAGATCGCGGTTATGCAAAGCAATCTGGACTGGTTTGATAAATACCTGAAGTAACTATTTCTTATTGCCGAGATCGACGGCTCGTTTATACGCTGCGTAAACCGCTTTCGAAAGAACGGTTCGCAGCGTTCCTTTTTCCATCTGGTAGATCGCTTCGGCTGAGGTGCCGCCGGGCGAGGTGACCATATTACGGAGCTCAGCCGGATGCTTGTTCGATTCGATCGCGAACTTTACCGACCCGAGCATCGTTTCCTGTACAAGCTCTTTCGCCATATCGCGTGAAAATCCGAGGTGAACACCGGCGTCGGTGAGAGCTTCCATGACCATGAAGATGTACGTCGGGCCGGTCGCGGAAAGTGATGTCGCCATGTCGATCATGTTTTCGGTATCTACGAAAAGCTCTTTGCCAAGTGCGGAAAGAATCGCACGGACATGGCCGCGATCATCTTCGCCGACGGCCTCGGTGCACGTCCACGCCGTAATTCCGGCTCCGATCTGCGAAGGAGTATTCGGCATCGCACGAACTACTTTTGCGGTTCCCAATTCTTCAGCCAGCGTTTCAATACGAGCTCCGGCAATGATCGAGATCACAAGATCACTTGGGTGCAAAGCACCTTCGAGATCAGCAAGTACCTTCGCCAAACGCTGCGGTTTTACGCACAGTAGGACGACCGAGTTATCATGATCAACCACCCATCTTGCAGCTTTCGCATTATCGGCGAAAACCGCTATACCGTACCGCTCAGCCAACTCTTCACGCCTCGACTCACGGGGATGACTTGCGGCAATATCCTTCGCCTCGACGACACCTTTCTTAAGCATTCCGGCTATCATCGATTCACCCATCACGCCGCAGCCGATAAACGCCAACCCCAAACTCTTCGTCTGTTCACTCATAATCTTTCGATTTCGCTTTCACTTCGGATAAACTTGCCCTTACGATTCTACCTTTACGTCTTGTGTTTTAAGGAACGGATATATGATCAAGATCAGAAGTTCACTTAAAGAAGCGGACGCGGACGCGGTTTGGGCGATCATCGAACCGGTGATCGAAGCGGGCGATACTTACACATTTGAACCCGGAACTCCGCGGGATAAGATGGTGAATTGGTGGTTCGCCGATGGCCATCACTGCTACGCAGCCGAAGAAGACAAAGGTGAAGTCGTCGGTATATTCTGGATTCGGGAGAATCAGCCCGGACTCGGCGATCACGTCGGCAACGCAGCCTATATGGTCTCGCCGTCGGCGCACGGCAAAGGAATCGGTAGGCAAATGGGCGAATATTCGCTCGATGAAGCACGCCGGCTCAGTTTCACCGCAATACAGTTTAACTTCGTCGTTTCTTCAAACAATGCGGCTGTCCGTCTTTGGCAAAGCATCGGAATGGAGATTATCGGAACTATCCCAAACGCCTTCCTCCACAAACAAAACGGCCCGACGGATGCCTACATAATGTATCGTGAGCTATAATTACGGTTTTCGATATGACAATTGACGAACAGATTGAATTTCTGAAAAAGGGCACCGTCGACGTGATCCGTGAGGAGGATCTTCGCAAAAAGCTGGAGCGGTCGGCGAAGACGGGTAAGCCTTTGCGGGTGAAGCTGGGGCTTGATCCGACGGCGCCGGATATTCACGTTGGGCACACCGTTGTGATCCGCAAGTTGAAAGCATTTCAGGACCTTGGGCATACCGTGGTCTTTTTGATCGGCGATTTTACAGGGATGATCGGTGATCCTTCGGGTAAGAACGTGACTCGGCCTCCGCTTTCGCGGGAGGAAGTGAACGCAAATGCCGAGACCTACAAGCGACAGATGTTCAAGCTGCTCGATCCGGAGAAAACGGAGCTTCGTTTTAACGGCGAGTGGATGGACAAATTCACCGCCGCAGATTTCGTAAAGCTTTGCTCACGCGTCACCGTTAAACAAATTCTCGAACGCGATGATTTTGAAAAGCGTTTGAACGAGCACACCCCGATCTCGCTCCACGAACTCCTTTATCCGCTTACGCAGGGTTACGATTCGGTCGCGCTCGAAGCGGATGTCGAGCTGGGCGGAACCGATCAGAAATTCAACCTGATGGTCGGCCGCGACCTTCAGCGTGAATACGGTCAGGAACCGCAGATCGTTATGACAACGCCGCTGCTCGAAGGCCTTGACGGCGTCAATAAGATGTCGAAATCGCTGAATAACTACATCGGCATCGACGAGGCACCAAACGAGATGTTCGGCAAGGTAATGTCGATCAGCGATGAACTTATGTGGCGCTACTACGAGCTGCTGAGCGATCTTAGCCCAACTGAAATTTCAAATTTGAGATCTGAGATTTCAGATGGACGTAATCCTCGAGATCTAAAGGGTTCGCTTGCGAAACTTATCATTAAAGACTTTCATTCTCAGGCAGATGCCGACGCCGCGGAAGATGAATTCGTTCGCCGTTTCGTACAGAAAGAAGTGCCCGACGATATCGAGGAAAAGGCAATGAACGCCGGCATTTACAAGCTTTCTGAGGTGCTCGTAGAAACTGGTCTTGCATCTTCAAAAGGGGAAGCGAAACGACTCATCGAACAAGGCGGCGTACGCATCAATAGTGAAAAAGCATCCAATCCGAACGCGGAAGTAACCGTCGGGAACGAAGCCCAGATCTTTCAAGTAGGTAAACGCAAGTTCCTCAAAGTAGTTGCTTCTTCTTAGTCACCGGAACTATACTTGGGCATTCAACGATGAGAAGTATCGCACCAAAACGGGTAACTCTGTCGGACCGCATTAACACCGCGCTTGCGGCCGAGCGCCCGATCCGCGAGCTTGTCGCCAATTTTTCAAAGGTGGCGAAATACGCTATCGACGAGGCGAACAGCCTTTCTCTCGAGCGAATTACGATCAACATTGCTCGTTTGCCTAAAAAGCTCGACGGTTTCAAGATCGTCCATCTTTCCGACGTTCACCACAGCCCTTTGACCGGGCTTGAGCACATCGAGCGAACGGTCAAGATCGTCAACCGCCTCCGTCCCGACATGATCGCGTTGACGGGCGATTTCGTTTCGCACGACGCGTCGTACATTAAGCCGGTCGCGAAAGTGCTCGGTGAACTCGTGGCCGAATGCGGCGTTCACGCCTGTCTTGGCAATCACGATCATTGGACCGATCCGGAAATGGTTACTCGCG
>JBGTKQ010000019.1:0-5238 GCA_041744555.1 Pyrinomonadaceae bacterium | reverse complement strand
TATGTTTTCACTTCAAGACCTATTGGGCCAGTCGCAGGGCGAAACGGCCGTTAACGAGATCAGTCAGACGGTCGGAGCTGACACTTCGCTCGTAAATACCGCCATCCAGGCTGCATTACCGGCGATTCTCGGTGGTTTGGCGAATAATGCATCGACTCCGCAAGGTGCCGAGAGCCTCGATAACGCGCTCACCCGCGATCACGACGGAGGTTTGCTCGGCAATCTCGGCGGGCTCGGTTCGCTTATTTTTGGAAACCTTCAATCGCCTGACCCGACGCCGAAACAAGTGGATGCCGGCGGCATCTTGGGGCACATTCTGGGCACGAATCAGGCTCCGGTCGTTGAAGAGGTCAGCCAGAAGAGCGGATTGAACACCGGGCAGGTCGCACAAATATTGCTTATGCTCGCGCCGATCGTGATGAGCTACCTGGGACAACGCAAACAGGAAGAAGGTGTCGGTGCCGGAGGTTTGGGCGGGTTGCTCGGCGGTCTTTTGGGCGGCGGACAGGCCGCGACGGCTCCGCAATCGTCGGGAAATCCGATGATGGACATGGCATCTTCGATGCTCGACCAAAACCGCGACGGCCGTTCGCTCGACGATATTGCCTCAATGGCGTTGAACTACATCACCAAGCGTTAAACTCCGGCCCGATCCGGCCCAGATCTTACCAATTTGCACAATCGGCCTTGTAATTCAGGCTCTTTGTGCAAATTGCAGATGTAACTTAGTCGTGTTGGCTCGGGAGTATCGTGTTTATTTTCGTATCTTTATCTTTACTATATTGCCGACCGCCGCACCCCTTGATGCAGCGAAGGTTAGCCCATCGGGCGAAAGGCTAAAGTTAGAGATCACTTGATCGGCGAAGTTCGTTATCTGAACTGTTTTCATATCTTTCAGTGACAAGAACCAAATATTGCTGAAGCTTTCGCCGCTGCTATCGATGTAGTAAATGCCGCTTCCGTCGGGCTTCCATTCAAAGATCCGTCCGGGAAGGTTCAGATCTTTCACTTTTAAGGTATCGTTTTCAGTGAACATTCCTAGTTTGTAAGGTTGGTCCTTCGCGGTCCGATCGTAATAATTCCCTACAAATCTTATCGGGTCGGCCGGAGAAATTCGATGATTCGCCGTTCCTTCCGCCAAGACTTGAATGGCTTCCCCGCCCTCGATCGGCATTTTCCACAATCCGTTTGCGCCAAAATAAAGCCATTTGCCGTCCGGCGAGATCTCCGGATGTACAGATCCTTCGCCGCGACTTAATTGGCGAATATTCTTTCCGTCAAGATCAACTTGCCAGATATGACGATTTCCCGTCCTGTTTGAGCTGAACACTGCGAAATCACCGTCGGGGCTAACGTCGATCGAGAGCGGAAGAGCCCCTTTATCAAAAGTTAGTTGGGAACTTTCAAGCGTCTCCAGATTCAATCGCCAAAGATTGCCGGTCTGAAAGCCTTCCGCCCGTGTGTGGACGAGCTGCTTTCCGTCGGGTGTCCACTTTATTCCCCAGGCTCCGTTCGATCCGGCGACGTCAAATGTTAACTGCCGTGCCGAATCTGGATCACGAACGGGTAAAAGGAAAAGATTCTCAGATTTTGACCAGGTAGAAGCGATCAGAAAGCTAAAGTCCGACGAGGGTCGAAATTCTCGATAGTCGGTAACGTCATTAGTAATTCGCTCAGCCGCCCCTGAAGGATAATCGAGTCGCCAGATTTGGACCGGATCGCCGGCAGCTTCACGGACCAAAACCAATATCTCGCTTCCGTCCTTGGACCAATATGCTTGATGAACGCCATACCAATCGGGAGCGGCGATCGTTGCAGATTCGCCCGTAAACACGTCGGTTTCGATCAAATGATGTTGCGCCCGCCCACCGTTAGGATCTTTAGCAAAAGCCGCAGACAGGAGCTTGGTTCCATCAGATGACCATGATGGCGACGCGCCCCAGATAACGAAGCCTGAGCCATGACCCCGAGTGGCTACGGTACGAGGTTCGCCGCATTCCGCTGAACGACAAACTTTTAGCTCATGAATGCCAGCTTCCGGGATACGCCGATAAAACGCCAACCATTCGCCATCGGGCGAGATCGAAAAGCAATGGACCAATTCGTCGGTGATCCGTTGTGGTGAACCTCCGTAAAGCGGGATGCGAAAAACTGCCACGCGCTTCTCTGTGTTATGAGCGCTGTAATAGATATGCTTTCCGTCGGGCGAAAATTGGACACTGAAGATCTGAAGTTCTTGCGGGGCAATTATCGTTGTTTCGCTGCCTGATGGGAGATTATGTAGAACCAGACTGTACTTATTTTCTTCTGTGTGAACAACGTAGGCAGCGTGTTGATCGTCTAGCGACAAGCCAACAAAATACGCGCGCCCAGATGCGGTGATCCGCTCGTGCTTCAAAAAATGGGAAGGCTGAGAACTGACGGAATGTTCACCGCCTGTCTGAACTTGCAGATAGAGCAAAAGAATACCAAGAGCAAAGACTGCCCCTGGTGCGATTCGCCTTTTGCTGCCGTAATTTATGGCAGATGGATCCTTTGTTTCGACCTTTTCAGCCGGGACTGCAGCATATTTGCTTATGAATTCGTCGGGGGTGTAGGCCTTTACCTCGGCAATGAATCGATAGCCGCGCTTGGGAACTGTTTCAATGAAACCGTCACCGAAGATCTTTCTAAGCGAATGCACGCAGTAACGAATGTTCCCTTCCTCGACAAAGGTTTCCTTCCATACGGTCTGCAATAGATCATCGTTCGATACAAGTTGGCCTCGATTTTCAAGCAAAACCTGTAGAACTGCAAACACCCTGGGCGGAAGCAATAGATCGACCCCATCCTTCTGAAAGCGTTGTTCGCCTGAGTCAAGCAAATACCCGCTAAATTGGAATATTGTTCGGGCCATTGCGGGCATTGTATCAGAAAACTAACGCCGCCCTAACAGTTTCTTAACGGAAACCAAAGGACTTTTGACCGGGGAATGCCGCAATCTGTAGGCAATGAAGATACAAGCCTCTAGATTGGCACTGATCGCAGGATTCCTGTTTACATTCGGCGGCTTTTTTGCCGGGCCGATGTTGTTCTTTGGCCTTGAGGCGATCTATCCGCTGGAAAAAATGTCGGAAACGGAAGTGATCGTAGTCGGCGCGGCGGGAATATTTGTCACGTTCATCGTGCCCGCGATCGGCATCGCCCTGATCTTTGGAAGCTTCCTTGTTCCGATGTTCTTTGGACTTATAAACCGGGCGAAGATCGATGAGACCGGAACGGCCGCGACCGCTCGCATTCTCGCGACGGCCGACACGGGAACGCGGATCAACGATAATCCGGTCGTGCGGTTCGATCTGCAAGTAAATCCGACCGCCGCTCCCGGCTTTCAGACACAAGTCGAACAGACGGTCTCCATAATTCACTTGCCACTCTACCAACCCGGAAAGACGGTGAACGTTAAGTTTATCGCGGGCACGCAAAATACTGTCATAACCGGCCCGGTCGAAGGAGCCGAAATATGATCGAACCACTTGGCGGTTATCAGCAAACGCCAAAACGATCGAGAAAAGGCATTTACCTGCTGATCATCTTTGTCGTCGTGCTGCCGCTGGTCACGCTCGTCTTGGTCGGCGGCGGTATCGCGGCGTTCCTTTTCTTGGGCGTACGGTCGACCGATGAATACGCCTGTGCGATGAAATCTCTGCGTTCGAACAGCGACGCGAAACGGCTTCTCGGCGAACCGATCGAGCCGAGCTTATTCACGCTCGGAACGGTGAGTATCAGAAACAACGATAGAAACGTCACGTTCACAACGACCGTAACCGGGCCCAAGGCATCCGGCGAACTGAGCGTCGTGTCCGTGAGAGACGAGTTCGATTCAGATTTTCTGATCTCGCTGAACATGGACGGAAAACGGACGACGATACACACCGAGGAGTATCCATGCGGAAGGTAAGAAAAGAAATGTTTAGCTTTTTACGAATAGATCTTAGTTGGCGTGCGGCGATCGTCGTCGCCTGGTTCGCTTTCGCTGGATTTGGCCAGGTCGCGACCGGACAGACGCCTGTCTCGCCTACTGGCGAAATTGCGACGGCCGTTCGGGTGTTCGATCCGGAAGACGGATGGGTCGGCGACCTTTACATAACGGTCGACGGAAGCGAACGAATGATCGCAGAGAGAGCAGGTAAGGCGTGGATCATCAGCGAAGGCAAAGAGGTGATCTATTCGTCGGACGGCGGCCCCGGCGGATTCGAAGGCGAGGGCCACACAATGCACATCTACAACGTGAAAATACGCGAAACGCGTGAGGTTCTTTCGCATTACTACATGATCGATGAGGTGAAAGAGGCGAAACTTGCGAGCGGAGCGACCGCCCTTTTGATCGACATGTCAGACGGCTCTGCCGGCAATCCTTATTTCGCTGTTGTCGATCCGAAACGCGGCGAGGTCTTCTTTACGCGATTCGCAAAGTTGTCCAGAGTAAATGGCGACACTATCACGCTGAACTTTTACCGAGTTGGAGACTGGGACAAAGAATATCCGCCGAAAGATGAACCGGACCCAAGGCCCAAAAACACTAAGACTATTTCGTTGACTAAAGTTCTGAAGAAGAAAGTTATCTGCAACAAACCCGACCATAGATCGGACCGGAGTTCGCCGTGTTGAGGAATATATGAGAACAAAAGAATGCGGAGTTAATTTGAGCGTGGTCATTCTGTTGGTCCTGGTTGCGAGCGTTGCCGCGTCTGGCCAGATCAAGATCGGTGAGCTGAAGGATCCGGTTGAGGTTGAAGGCTGTAGCTGCACTTTGCAGACCGCCGCTGAAGCTGGGAAACCGGGCTCGCAGAAATTTCTATTCGTTACGGAAGCCGGCACCAAGGACGCCTGGATGAATATTAACGGAAAGGACGTAAAGTTGAAGCTCGTAAAAACAACGGTAATCGACGATCGCAATTACGGAGTTGGCGGCCGATTTTACGAGGAGTACACGGCCCAAGGCATGAAGATCAGGATCGATTATGTCGTGACTTGGACCTGCCCACCCGAGGACGAGGAATGCGACCACGCGAAATATGACACGACCGTGACGGTCACTAAGGGAAAGATGTCCGAAACTATCAAAACCATCGGCATTTGCGCTTGTTAGCGTAGCGAAGCCAAAACAATTCTGCTAATAGGAGAAAAAACACATGAGGATGACCTGGTTCTGCCGACTGCTCGTAGCATTCTGCATCGCAATGGCCGCAACTACCTATA
>JBGTKQ010000018.1:0-12103 GCA_041744555.1 Pyrinomonadaceae bacterium | reverse complement strand
TTGAAAAACGCCGTGCGAATGCCGCCGAACACGAGGCCACAAAAATGGACATTTCGTTTGGCTCGCAGATTCGCAATTACGTTCTGCATCCGTATCGTCTAGTTAAAGATACTCGAACAAAATTCGAACTAACCGACGTCGAAGCCGTACTTGACGGAGAGATCGATGAGTTCATTAAGGAGTTTTTGATGTATCGTAAGACTGTAAATAGTTAACTGATGAAGATCTGTCCGACATGCAAAGAGACCTATAAGGACGACGAGCTGAACTATTGCTTGGCGGACGGGGCGACGCTTGTCAAAAAGAAAGGCGGGCCGGAGAAAAAGTCTTCGCGGTCGAACGAGATCGTTGCGGTCTCGTTGCTGGCGGTGGCGGTGCTTGTATTTCTTTGTCTGGTATCGGCTTCGTGGACTGACGCAAGTCCAAATTCGACCGGTTTTGGTCAGTCGGCGGGTACGCAGAACTGGGTCGGCGTTGTCGGTGCGTGGATCGCCGATTGGATGTTCCAAATCGCCGGAATTGTCGCATATATTTTCCCGGCATTGCTGGCTCTTATAGCCTGGCGCGTCTTTCAATCATTCAGCCTAATGCCGCCGTGGTACCGAGTTGTCGGTTTCTTGCTTTTCGTCGCTTCGCTGGCAGGTCTTATATCGACCGCCGGCTCACAAGGCGGAATGCTCGGCGCGTTCTACGCGGTCTATGCGTCGTATCTGCTGGGTACGATCGGTTCGATCATTTTGATGCTCGCGACGCTGACCGTTTCAGTTCTGCTGATCACAAATTTCACGATAGTTTGGATCTTCAGCAGCTTTGAGGTTGCTCGCGATAATTTCAAGATACATTTCGACGAATGGCGCGAAAAGCGGAAGGCCGTCCGTGCCGAGCAGATGGGATCGGTCAAGGCGAGGCAGGAAAAACGTCGCGAAGCCCGTTCTGGCATTACAGAACTGCCGCCGACATTGGTGGTTGGCGAGACCGTTGCGAAAGCCAAAAACACGATGGCAAACGCCGCCCCGACCGGGACCAAGATAATTCCGCAGGAGAGTCCGACCGTCGTTGGCGAGGACGAAATTCCTTACGAATCAGTAGGGATAAATGTTAGCGAAACAGGTTCGAAACCTGGCCGCAAAAAGAAGAAAGATGCGGTGGAGGTTACCGATGCGGAAGCGATCGATGAATTGATCCCGATCGTTCCGGCGGCATCTACCGGTGAACTAGTAGAACCGGATTCGGAACCTGTCGACGAAATGCCTGTGGCTAACCCGATCGCAGTGACTGGCAGTGAAAAGAATTACGAAGGTTACGTTCTTCCAAGTTCACAATTGATGACGCCGGGTGGCCCGCAGATCGAACAAGAAAAACAGGAAATGTTCGACACGGCTAAAGCGTTGGTCGAGAAAACAGCTGAGTTCAACGTTGCGGGAACCGTCGAGAATATTCGGCTCGGGCCGGTGGTCACCACCTATGAATTCAAACCGGCTCCGGGCGTGAAATATTCTCGTGTGACCGGCTTGGTTGATGACCTTTGTTTGGCATTGCAGGCTGAATCGATCCGTATCGATCGCATTCCCGGCAAGGCATTTGTCGGCATTGAAGTTCCGAACAGCAAACGTGAAACCATTCAACTTCGCGACGTGATCGAATCGAAGAAATTTAAGGAATCGAGTTCGATGCTGACGCTCGCACTCGGCAAGACGATCGACGGTTTGAATTATGTAGCCGACCTTGCGAAGATGCCGCATTTGCTGATCGCCGGCGCGACCGGTGCGGGTAAATCGGTCGGTGTAAACTCGTTAGTCGTTTCAATTTTGTACAAAGCGAAACCGGACGAAGTGAAGTTCATAATGGTCGATCCGAAGCGGCTCGAACTTGGGCTTTACGCAGATATTCCCCATTTGGCGACGCCGATCATCACCGACCCGAAACGTGCCGCGATCTCGCTTAAATGGGCTGTTACCGAAATGGAACGTCGTTATAAAGACCTGGCAGGTTACGGCGTAAGAAACATCGCTGGTTATAACGAAAAAGCCAAACAGATGAACGCAGAAGAGCGTTGGGATGAGAATGGCGATCCGCACCGCATCTTGCCATTCATCGTAATTATTATCGATGAGCTTGCTGATCTGATGATGGTGAGCGGCAAAGAGGTCGAAGATTCGATCACCCGGCTCGCACAGATGGCTCGTGCTGTGGGCATTCATCTCGTGCTTGCAACCCAACGTCCGTCAGTGGACGTTATCACAGGTCTGATCAAAGCGAATTTCCCGGCGCGTATCTCGTTTCGAGTTTCATCAAAGGTCGATTCTCGAACGATCATTGATGGCAACGGCGCCGAAGGTTTGCTCGGACGTGGCGATATGCTTTTCTTGCCGCCCGCGACATCGCAGGTAGTTCGTGTGCACGGAGCGTACGTTGATGAAAATGAGATCAGCCGAATCGTCGATCATGTTAAGTCGCAAGGCCGTCCCGATTATGACACGACCATCACACGAAGCGACGAAGAGTTGGACGACGGCGGCGAGCTTCCGGGCCGCAAAGATCCGCTGTTTTGGGACGCTTTGAAGTGTGTTGTAAACGCCAAGCGTGGTTCTACGTCACTGCTGCAAAGGCATCTTCGCATCGGTTACGGGCGGGCGGCCGCAATTCTCGACGCAATGGTCAAGGAAGGTTACATCGGCGATATGGACGGTTCTACGCGTGCTCGTCCGATACTTCAAAAGGCGTACGAAGACCTTCAGGACATTGCCGAGATGGAGCAGTCTTGAATAGTGAATGACGAATAGTGAATAGTGATATGGTCTTCCCGGTTCGAACTAGTTTCAATAGAAATGCGGCTATCGTTTTGGTGGCCGTATTTCTTTTGACCGGCTGCGGAAGCGATCGCGGGCCGGATCAGCCAGTATCCATAGTGATACCGGCCGGTGATACTATAAATATCAATACTGCGTCAGCAGAAGAACTTCAACGCATTCCAAATATCGGCGAGTCGACGGCTCGTAGAATAGTTGAATACCGCGAGCGATATGGGCCATTTCGCCGGACCGAAGACCTGATGCAGATTCGTGGAATCAGCGACGAGCGGTTTCGCTCGATACGCCATTTAGTTCGTGCCGAATGAACGAGCCCGCCGCAAAACCACGACATTCGAAACATCCGGCAGTTTGGCTGGCTGCGGTGTTTGTTCTTGGTATCGTTACAACCGAACTGCCCCTCCTCCGTTCTTGCTTTGAACCAATCGAAAATAATAGTTCGTGGCGTTTGCTTGGAACCATAATAATAGTCTTTCTAATTCTTTCTGGCGTTATACTTCGCAGGTCTCGACCCGGAGCGGCCCTACTATTGATCGGTACGTTTCTTCTAGGATCATTTCTTCTCATTCACGAAAAATACTCGGTCGATGACAATCGAATTCGAACGATCTACGATCAGGGCCGGATAGGGCAAGCTGAGCCGGTTACCGTCGAAGGCACCATTGACCGTGGACCGGAACCGGCGCCGAACGGTGTTTTCATTTCGTTAAGATCAACGTCGATCGAACACAAACGCGAACATTTCAAGGCCACCGGAACCGTGCGATTGTTTATGCCGATCGGGTCGGACGCCGCGGCGGCGGATCTTGAATCGCTTGGCTTGCGGCACGGCACCGCCGTTCGTCTTTCTTGTCGTTTGACGCGTGAAGACCAGTTTCTAAACCCCGGTGTTCGGCGGCGGACAGAGATACTTGATCAGCAGGGAATCGACGCGACAGGTTCGATCAAGAGTCCACTATTGATCGTGGTGATCGCGGAGACTTCGGATTGGAGTCCGCTAACGGTTTTTTACGATCTGCGTCGGACAACTATTGACCGGATCAACGAGCTTTTTTCTCCGCAGACCGGCGGAATAATGATCGCGGCAATGCTAGGTGACAAGTACTTTCTAGATCGGGAAACCGCTGAGGTTTTTCGCCAAGGCGGGACGTTCCATATTCTCGTTATCTCCGGCCTGCATATGACGTTTATCGGCGGAATAATACTGTTGATCGTCAGGCGATTCACGACAGATCGATGGATGCAATTCCTGATCGCAGCGAGTTTTATATGGACATACACGCTGGCCGTCGGAGCAGAGCCGCCGGCAGTTCGGGCCAGCTTGATGTTCACTCTGGTCCTGCTCGGTCACGCTCTTTTTCGTCCGGTCAGCCTCGTGAATTTGCTTGGACTATGCGTGTTGCTCTTGCTCGCGTGGCGGCCAAGCGATATTTTCAATCCGTCGTTTCAACTGACGCTAATAAGTGTTTCAGCGATCGTGGTGATGGCAGTTCCGCTGATCGGAAAACTTCGCTCGATCGGACGATGGATGCCTTCAGCGGCTGAGCCCTTTCCACCAAATGTTCCGATTTGGTTGCAGCGTTTTTGTGAAACCCTTTATTGGAATGGTGCGATTTGGCAGATTGAGAACGACCGGCAGATCTGGTCGGCAGGGTTATTCAAACGGCCATTTGCATCATCAATGTCGTCGGTCCTAATACGAACGGTCGCATGGATATTTGACGGTCTTTTGGTGTCTTTGATCGTTCAGATCTGGATGTTGCCGCTGCTGGTTTATTACTTTCACCGCGTACCGTTGGCGTCCATATTGCTCAATCTATTTGTTGGGATCGTTGTTGCCGCGATCAGCGTTGTCGGCTTGATCACGACAGTAATCGCCGAAGTCAACGCCATTTTGGCCATTCCATTTGTCGGGTTTGTAGAGTTTCTTTCGCTGTTGATGATCAAGACTTCCGGCTTATTTGTTTTCTCGCGCGAAGCTCGTATTCCGATCGATCCCGAACTGGCACCGCTGTATTTTCTTTACTTGATTCCAGTGCTGGTACTCGGCTCGATCGCGTTTGGCTGGAACCCGTTCAAACTGAAAGGTAATTCATGGCTATCAACGATGCCGATCGCTGGTTTTAGTTCGATCGCCCTTTTGCTGACCCTCGGTTGCATTATCTATTTTCACCCGTTCAGCAAGCCAGTCGCCGACGGGAAGCTGCGGATCGATTTTCTTGACGTAGGGCAAGGCGATTCTGCGTTGTTCATGTTTCCTGATGGACAAACAATGCTAATCGATGCCGGTGGTCGGCCGGATTACGGTGACGAAGGTGATTTTGACGCGGACAAGGCTCGGATAGGTGAGTTTGTCGTATCGGAGTTTTTGTGGGAGCGCGGGTTGTCTAGTGTGGATCATATCGTCTCATCGCACGCGGATGCCGACCACATTCAAGGTCTCGTCGATGTCGCCAAGAACTTTCGTATTGGTACGGCTCATTTCGCAAATGTTCAGGGCGAGAGTTCGGACTACCTTGAATTAAAGAAGATAATTGACGATCGGGGCGTGGCGGTCGAGTATTTAAGTGCGGGAGACGCCTTTGAAATAGGTGGTGTACGGGTCGAAGTTCTATATCCGGGTCTCGGTGAGAAGAGCCTGAGTGAAAACGACCGTTCGCTTGTGATGCTGATCACATTCGGCGAACACACCGTATTGTTGACCGGCGATATCGAATCCGAAGCGGAGCGGCGACTTTTGGCTGCGCGGAATGTTGGTAGCGTTGAGGTAGTAAAGGCTCCGCACCACGGAAGCCGTACATCCTCAACGGCGGAATTTGTCGATAAAGCCAGGCCGGAACTGGTGATCATTCCGGTTGGGCGGCGTTCACAATTTGGTCATCCTCACCCGGACGTGGTCGATCGCTGGGGGAGAACCGGAGCTAAGATACTCCGAACCGGACATAGCGGAACAATAACCGTGATTTCCGATGGTCACGTGATCAGTTTCTCAGAATTTCGCCAACAGAAATGAAAAGCCCGGATGATCGCTTTATACGAACCGCCCGGGCATTCCTTCAGTTGTCTTGGATGAGAAAAGAATAACCAATTCTCCTAATCTTGTCAAGACATTTAATGTTTTACTTTAACTAACAGCGTTTAACTCAGTGCTTGAAATGGCGAATTCCTGTAAATGCCATCACGATTCCGTGCTCATCGGCTGCCGCTATCGATTCCTCGTCTTTGATCGATCCACCGGGCTGAATGATCGCTGAAACGCCCATTTTTGTTGCCTCATCTACATTGTCGCGGAACGGAAAAAAGGCGTCCGATGCCAACGCTGAGCGCTTTATCGGTAAACTGAACCGCTCCGCACGCATCGCGGCTATTCTAACGGAATCGACTCGGTTCATTTGACCTGAGCCAACGCCAATCGTCTGAAACTCATTTGCTATTACGATTGCGTTCGATTTGACATGCTTACAGACTTTCCAAGCGAGCATCATTGCCTGTAACTGTTCTGCTGACGGAGTTTGTTGTGAAACGATCTTAAGATCAGCGGCCAAAAGGCTAAAGGTGTCTGTGTCCTGAACAAGGAATCCGCCCGATATCTGTTTGTACTCTAGTGTCGAAATCTCAGAAGATCGAGCGGTTGAAGCAACACATCTCAATACGCGAACATTCTTCTTTGATTTAAAAATCTCCAAAGCCGTTTCATCGAAATCCGGAGCAAGAACAACTTCAGTAAACACTTCATTTACAGACGCTGCGACGCCGGCATCGACCGGTCGATTGAAAGCCACGATCCCGCCGAATGCTGAAACCGGATCAGTAGAAAGTGCTCGCCGGTAAGCTTCTTCGTTCGTGGCGCCGATCGCAGCTCCTGATGGATTTGTATGCTTGATGATCGCGACGGCCGTTTCATCAAAATCGTTGACGAGGTTCCAAGCGGCTTCGGCATCAACATAATTGTTGAACGACATTTCCTTGCCGTGAAGCTGCTCTGCGTTAGCGATTCCACTGTCATCACCTGACGAATACAATGCCGCGTTTTGATGCGGATTCTCGCCGTAGCGAAGGTCCGAAACCTTTGCTAACTCGATCGTTACTTCGTTCGGTAAACCTTCAACGGGTTCGACGTCGTCCCGAGGTTCGTCATCAGGCTCGATAAATAGCAAATGGCCAAGCGGGTTGTACGCCTCTAAATAATCTAAGTCGCCATTTCCCAGCTGTTTCGCCAGAAAAGAACTGATCGCTAGGTCGTAACTGGCGGTTCTGGTGTACGCCAAGGTTGCAAGCCGCTGCCGCGTTTCACCCGAAAGTGAACAATCGTTGGCGGTTAGCTCTTCGACAATGTCATCGTAAATCCGTGGGTCGGTCACGACAGCAACATCGCGCCAGTTCTTTGAGGCCGAACGGATCATTGCCGGCCCGCCGATGTCGATGTTCTCGATCGCGTCCTCAAGGGTAACATCCTCATTCGCAACGGTTTGCTCGAACGGATAGAGGTTGATTACAACCAGATCGATCGGCTCGATCCCATGTTCATTCATCGAAGCAAGGTGCTGTTCATTGTCGCGAAGTGCCAGGAAAGCCCCGTGGATCTTCGGATGCAGCGTCTTAACTCGACCGTCCATCATCTCTGGGAAACCGGTGATATCGGCAACTTCGGTCACGTCTATGCCGCTCTCCCTTAAGGTTTTTGCGGTGCCGCCGGTCGAAATGATCTGGACACCGCGGTTCGTGAGTTCCTTTGCGAACTCGACCGCCCCCGATTTATCGGACAAACTGAATAGTGCTCGGCGAATCTTACGTAGTTGTGACATATTTCATGCAAATTTGCGTTTTCCTTTGAAAAACAAAAAAGCGGCCCACATGACCGCTCATCAAACATAATTCTAACGCAGGAAAACAGTTGTGCCAACGGATGGCTCGTAATTAACGCCACAGCTCTTCTAAAACGAAACGACTATCTAGAAAAACCGTCCCATGAAGAGAAGGCTTAGTACGAAAGCCAAGATATAGACAACGAACTTTATGAGACTCATAATGTCACCTAAGGGACCGTCAGGGTTTGAAGCGAATGCGTTACCGGAAAATCACATTATACAAAATTATCATTGGCTTGTTTGTGGTTTTACAAAACTTTACATTGGCTGCGGCAGCCGATTTTGAATCGACGATCGAGCTTGAATCCAACAATAATGTTGTTCGTATTGCCGGTCGACATACAACCGATTCGCGAGTCGCAAACAAAAGGAATCTGGGTTTCTTGCCTTCGGCTGGTGGCATTTCGGGATTGGGAATGCGAGTTTCGGAGCTTAGACTTTTCGGGCCGTCCGGTAAAGCGGTCATTTTCCGGAAATTAATGAATGGCGAGTACTTAGCGGATTCTGATTACGCCGCTTGGGAATATTCCGTCGATCTCTCGCCTCATTCCAGTTCAAACGCAGCCGGGCATGTTTCTTGGCTCACCAATACGAACGGGATATTGATGCTGGACGATCTGCTTCCTCAGTTTACCGTCGGCAAGGAGAAAGTATCGGCGTCGATCAGCCTGCAAAACCGTGCGGAATGGACGGCAGCGGGCGGTGCAGATCTGCTCGGTGTCGAGCCAACAACCTTTGACGATTATCGAAAAGGCATCATTTATCTCGGTACGGAACTTCGCCATCATCGGCCCGGGGTCGGCAGCAAGAGCGTCAGTTTCACCTTCTCGGGCGATTGGCACTTTACCGATAAGGAAGCGATAGTGATGACCGAAGAGGTGATGGCGAAACTCGCAAATACTTTCGGCAGTATTCCGGAAGGCGCCATTCGAATCGGAATTTTCAAGTTTCCGATGCAGGTGAACCCCGGATCGTGGGAAGCCGAAACGAGAGGAAACAATGTTTCCATAATTTCGTCCGATATGCCCTTTAGGACCCAGTCGACGCAGCGTCTTCATGAACAATTGCGACACGAATTGTTTCACCTATGGATCCCAAATGGACTTTCGTTGACCGGAAATTACGCCTGGTTTTACGAAGGCCTTGCTCTTTATCATTCCCTAAAGATGGCTGTTGAGCTGAAGAGGATCGGTTTCGACGATATGTTGGACACGCTTTCGCGGGCATATCAGATCGATCTACGACAGAAGCCTCGACGACCTTTAATTGACCCGAGCGGTTTGTCGGTAGGCGTCGCTGATACGGCTACATATGCACGTGGAATTCTTGTAGCGTTCCTTTTGGACGTTGAATTTTTGCGTTCTTCAAAGGAGCGATCAGGAGTAATTTCGTTGTTTTCGAAGATCTTCTCGGCTAATCCGTCAAACACGGACGGAAACACCTACGTGTTGAATGCCATCGGTCAGAGTTCGATAGTGTCGAAATATGTAAAAGGGGCTGAGATAATAGATCCTTTGATGATCGAAATTACGACCGGGTTTACGTTCGACGGTGAAAACGGATTTAAGATAGTTGAGAAACCAAACAGCAGGCAAAGAGAGATACTGAGTAAGTTGAGTTATAATACTTGGCGAAGTTCGAATCGTATCAAGAAGTAATGAAGCAATTTTTCACTTTAATTTTCGTATTCTCGATCGGCATCGTAAGTTTCGGCTGCGGACTGCTGGATTCGACGGTCAGCAATCTTACGAACGCCGTTGGGCTTGCTGATACCGCGACCGTTATCTCCAAAACTGCGCAGATCAGAACGTCGTACGCAGTCGTTGCCGCAGATCTATTAGAGGTAAAACGCGGCGAGCGTTTGGACGTGCTTGATCAACAGGATTTTGAAAAGGTGCTGTGGTATCGAGTTCGAGCACGGGATGAAGATCAGACCGAAGGTTGGATCGAAGCGCAGCACATTATAACGAACGCGACGCTCGAAAAATCGCAAAAGCTAGCGGAAGCTTTCGAGAGTCGCAAACCACAGGCTGCCGGTAAACTGCGTGCGGCTTCAAACCTGCGTCTTGGACCGGATATGAACCCCGAGAACGTTTTGTTCAAACTCGCGAACGGTTCGACATTTGAAATTATGTCCTGGAGTTTTGTGCCAAAGGCGGAGCTGCCGGACGTTGACGACGCTGCGAAGGGTGAATCAGAGAAAGCAACTCGCGGAAAAAATGCCGATATTGAAGCAGCGAAAGAAGCTGGCGAACCGGAGAAACTGGAAGACAAATACGACATTTGGTATCAGGTTCGGATGGACCCATCTGTCTCGCCGGCTCCGGCCGGTTGGCTTTTCGGACGCCAAGTTGAATTGCTGATCCCAAGCGAGATCGTCTTTTTTCAGCAGAACAATCGAAAGTTTGTTTCTTGGCAGCGGCTAGATACCGACGCGGCGAGCAAGGCAGTGATGTCTGATCGAACCGCGACGCCCGGGAATTGGGTGATCTTGACGAGGACGAACGTCGTCAAAGCGATAGACGGCGTCGAGCCGGATTTTGACGGCATTTTAGTGCTGGCATTTGATAAATACGATCAGAGTTTCTACACAGTTTGGCGTACGACCGGTGAGGTCTGGGGTACGCTTCCGCTAAATGTCGAAGGTTCGGGTGATAACAAAGCATTCTCTTTCAAGCTACGTCATCCGGAAGGCCGATTAGATGACAAACGATTCGTCGTCTTTCGCGACAAGAACCGCGTGAAGGTCACACCGCCGGAAGACATCGCACAATACATGCAAGCTCGGGTTCGGTAGAAAAAGTCGAATTTAATGAACGATATTCTTGCAAACCCGTCGCCATTTCCTGAGACTATCGAATACGAAATAACTGATACGATCGATCTGCATGCTTTTGACCCAAAAGAGATCGCAGCCGTTACCCGAGCATATCTTGATGAAGCGAGAAGAAAAAATTTTCAGATCGTTCGAATAATTCACGGAAAAGGTGTTGGAATTCAACGGGAGATCGTCAGAAAGATCTTGGAAGAAACGGACTTCGTTGAGAAATTTAAGTCTGGCGACGAATTCTCGGGAGGTTGGGGAGCAACGGTTGCAGAACTAAAGCCGGCCTAGAGTTCATCGAGAACATCGGCCCAAGGCTCGTCGCCATCGCTCGTTTCTGCGTAAAGTGTGTCGATGATCGCTTCTTGTTCTTCGATTCGCTGTTCGGCAATTTCGAGCCGGGCGATCAGTTTCGAACACTTGCGTTCAAGTTCGTAGAGCCGCTTTTTTCTTTCTTTGTCGAGCCGGTCGAGGTAGAACATATACATCATCTGGAGGCCGGCAACGCCAGCCAACGTCAAACATAGACCGATAAGAACGTACAAAAGCATCGGAACCTCTTAGAGTGGAGTATGCTGAAAGTATACAACTCCGGACGGCCAAGAGAAAGGAAAATTGTAAACAAGTTGATAGGCTAAGTGTACGAAGAATGTGAGTGGCGGAATTACTGGAAAAACAGATCGATTTGATGTTTCTGAGTTCAAATAATGCAAACCGAAAGTCTTAAATTAGTTTATACGCTACTGTGCGACGACGTCCGTATCGAGATGGGCAACAAGATCTCGTTGATGGGTATCTTCCAAAATATAATGGTCGAGAAACTCCCGGTCTCGCTGATAAAGTTTGCGGTGATCAACCATTGGCGTGGTGCCGGGAACCATCAGACAGAGGTTCGCATTTTGTCACCGGACCGGATCAATCTTGTTGTAACATCACAACCCACTTCGATCGAACTTGCACCGGGCGGATTTACTGACAACGTAAGCTTTTTTGTTAACGTGGTCTTCCCAAGTGCTGGAACTTATTGGATCCAAACGATCGCCGACACCGTCGTGCTTGAGGAGTTTCCGCTTATCGTCACTGATGCCGGAACCGTAAACGCGATGCAGCCTCCGGAAGAGATCTCGGAAACGATCAACTAACGGTCGTTACGAGAAAGGTCAAGCGTTATGGCGGTACGGTATATCGCGGCGTTATCAACAGCTACATCTTTCGATCCGGTGATATTTTTTAGCTTAGCCGTTATGCGATAAGTTCCGGGTCCTGGCGGACGGCGGAATGCGAAATCGCCACGAATATCTGTATACGATGATTCGAGTTTTTTGGTGGAACCGTCTGAATTAACTAACAATAGATCGACCTTTGCACCGGTAACGCTGCTGCCTTCCTTGAAAAAAACGCTACCGCGAATGAACACGATGCTTCCTTGGTCAGGTGCCAGCATTAGTCGCTCGCCAAGCTCGCGTAGTTTGTCGCCAACCTCGACATTGAAAAGAACACCAGTCGAATAACCATCGGCATCGAACGACAGATTATACTTTCCGGCGCGAAGGCCGTTCAGCACAAAATCGCCTTTGCTATTAGCACGGACCGATTTTACG
>JBGTKQ010000017.1:0-25839 GCA_041744555.1 Pyrinomonadaceae bacterium | reverse complement strand
GAGCAATTTGACCAAGCCTTCGACCACGTCGAACACATGTCCAAAGCACCGCTGTTGCGTACCGTCGCCATAAACTGTGATCGGTTCGTTCTTGATCGCGGCGTGAACAAAACGCGGGACAACCATCCCGTATTGGCCCGTCTGTCGCGGGCCGACGGTGTTGAAAAGACGCACGACGACAACTGGAAGGCGTGTTTCCTTAAAATGAGCGAGAGCTAGGAACTCGTCCAAAGTCTTCGCACAAGCGTAAGCCCAGCGATGCTTATCGGTCGCTCCGGTAAGCAAATCGTCTTCTTCGCTGAACGGAACTTTCGCACCTTTGCCGTAAACTTCAGACGTACTTGGAATGAGCACGCGTTTGCGGTATCGCGAACAGAATTTGAGGATGACATCGGTCCCGTGAAAGATCGTCTCGATGGTCTTAACCGGCTGTTCCATGATAAGCCGAACGCCGACCGCGCTCGCCATGTGATAGACACGATCGGTTTCGCGGATCAACTCCTCCATCAGCGATTCATTCAACACTGTGTCGATAATGAGGCGAAAGTTCTTATTGCCTTCGAGATGTTCAACGTTGGCGTAACGGCCGGTCGAAAGGTCGTCTATGACCGTGATCTCGTGGCCCTGTTCAATAAGCTTGTCTGCAAGATGGCTGCCGACAAATCCGGCTCCGCCTGTAATAAGTATCTTCATAAATTAGTTTTCCGCGGTCATTCCGACCACGCCGCTGAAATAGCCAACGGTTTTCTTTAGGCCTTCAGCCAAGTTCACCTTTGGTTCCCAACCTAGTAATTTCTGGGCGCGCTCGATGTTTGGTTTTCGCTGTCGCGGATCGTCTTGCGGAAGCGGAAAATACTTGATCTTGATGTCTTTTCCGGTCGCTTTGCCGACCTCTTCGGCTAGTTCGTTCATCGTAAATTCGCCGGGATTTCCGATGTTTACGGGCATGTGGATATCATCGCCATCGGCGTTCATCAGACGCATTATTCCATCGACGAGATCGGTGACATAACAGAACGAACGCGTTTGCGAGCCGTCGCCGTAAATCGTTAGCTCCTCACCCCGCAGAGCTTGAACCACAAAATTTGAGACGACACGGCCATCGTTTTCCATCATTCGCTCGCCGTAAGTATTAAATATTCGGACGATGCGCGTTTCAACCTCGTTCTGTCGGTGGTAATCCATCATCAGCGTTTCCGCGACGCGTTTTCCCTCGTCGTAGCAGCTCCTGAGACCGATCGGGTTCACATTTCCCCAATAGTCTTCGGTCTGCGGATGGATCAACGGATCGCCGTAAACTTCGCTGGTCGATGCCTGCAAGATCCTTGCCTTCACACGTTTCGCCATTCCGAGCATGTTGATCATGCCCATAACACTCGTCTTTACAGTCTTTACGGGATTGTATTGATAGTGAACGGGCGACGCGGGACAGGCGAGGTTGTAGATCTGATCGACCTCAAGCAAAATCGGTTCGGTGACGTCGTGGCGGACCATCTCGAAATGATGGTTGTCAAGAAGATTCGCGACATTCGCCTTTCTGCCCGTAAAGAAATTATCGAGACATATAACATCGTGCCCCTCATTCAGCAGTCGCTCGCACAAATGCGAGCCGATAAATCCGGCGCCGCCGGTAACTAAGATTCTCATAATGGACAGTGGAAAATTGAAAATGGACAATTTACCAAATAACATTGTCCACTATCCACTATCAATTTTCCATTACTTCAGGTGTTTTTCGAAGAACGTGTAAATACGTTCGTACTCGTCGGTCCAGCTTTCGGGACGGACGAAGCCGTGATTCTCGGACGGGTAGAGCATTACTTCCAAATATTGCGTTTTGCCGAGCCGGATCAGTTTTTCGATGAGCTGAACCGAATCCTGAACGTGAACGTTGTCGTCCGCCATGCCGTGCAGGATCAGCAACGGCCGTTCGAGTTTGTCGGCATAAGTGATCGGCGAACTTCGTTTGTAAGCTTCGGGGTTCTTTTCGGGGAAACCGAGCCGTTGCGCGGTGTAACCGGGATTGGCGGCGTAATAATTCTTCCAGTCAAAAACGGGCCGCAATGCTGCCGCCGCAGCTATATGATCGGGGGCACGCATTGCTAACATTCCCGCCATAAATCCGCCGTAACTGCCGCCGTATGCCCCCACTCGCTTCTGATCGACGGCGTAATTTGCGACCATGTGGTCGATCGAATCGATGTGATCTTCGAAATCCTTGCCGCCGAGAAAATCGTGAACGTCCGTTCGCCAATCGCGTCCGTAACCAGCCGAGCCGCGGTAGTCGATGTCGAGCACGACGTAACCTTTTTTCGCCAGCATGTCGTTGAACATAAACTCGCGATAGTAATTGTTCCAGCCGTTTATAACGTTCTGCAAATAACCCGCACCGTGAACGAAAATGACCATCGGATATTTCTTCTTCGACTTCGGATCATGCCCCGGCGGCAGATAGATCTTCGCCGGGATCTTCTTGCCGTCCTTTGAAGCAATTTCGATGAACTTGGGTTCCGTCCACTTAAGGGATTTGAACTTTGCAGGGACCGTTTGGGTTAGCAAACGTCCAAACTTTATCGAAGTCTCCGTGTGCTCTCGCAACACATCCACAGCAATCATCTCTCCAGGAGTGTCCCATGTAGATTTTTCGAATAAGACAACTGGATCTGCACCTTCGGACATTTGGGGCGAAGTAATCATCGCACGGTCGGGGCTGAGGAAGACCATTTCTTCCAAGCTTGTTACGTCGATTAACAAGAAATCCCGACCCGAGGTGCCACCCTTAGAAGATAGATATGCGATTCTTTCGCGGTTCGCCCACTTCGCCCACTCGACCTGCCAACTCCCTTTTGTAAGCTGTTCGATCGCTACTTTGCCGGTAAAACCCGGAGAACCTTCAGCAACTCTCGCATTCGGATTACTCGCCGCTCGTGTCTCTGCCTCGAGGGTTGCAAGGTACAGATGGTTAAAGCCGTCGCGTTCGGATCCGAAGAAAAGCTTTGCGGGGTTTTTGGGGTTTGGCTCGAAGATCGCGGAAAGCGGTGCCTGCCATTTGTCGTCGGTCTCTTCGATGACGAGGATTATCTTTTCATCCTTCGCTCCGACGTTGTAAACGTAAAAAAGCTGTCGGCGCTTGGTGTCTTTATCCAGCCGATCGACGATAAGCGAACGGTTGTCCGCGGCCCAGACCATTCGGCGAAAGCTGGAAACGCCTTCCGCCTTAGGCAGTTTTATCTCGTGCGGAGTGTTTCGCAGGCCGTCGGTCGTCGTTACAAATAACTGCTGATCGCTCCAACCTCGACGCGGCCCGCCGCCTGAAACAAATTCAGGCAGAAAGTTCGGCACGACCAACTGCCGCTGCTTCGAGCTATCGCTGACGACGTACGCCAGCATGTTGCCGTTCTTCGTCGTACCGTTCGCACCAACGGCCTTAAACGATTGCGGATTCGCTTCGCGAGTCAACTGGATCACCAGCGGCTGCGAAAGATACGTTACAAAAACGTGCCCGCCCTGTGAATAAATAATGCGGTCGTTATCAAGAAACCTTGCACCGGATTCCGGAGCCTGAGTAATGGTCAGCCGCTGCGGCTTTCGTGTCTCGATCGGCAGCAGATAAATGTCGCCGCCGTATGTAAAGATCAGCTTGTTCGAATCAGGCGACCATTCGAAATTGCCAAGCTGGTTCTCGCGTTCCTTTACGAAATCATCGCGTGTCTCAACGCCATAATCCAACTTGTTTTCTTTTTCCGGCGTTCGAAAGGGAACGGGCAGTTCGCCCGGGCTCAAGATCTTTTCCGGAGTGCCGCCGCTCGTCGAAACCAAATAGAGATCAAGCCGCGGCTTTTGTTCGGCGTTCCACAGATAAACAACGTGCTTGCCGTCCGGCGAAAGCTTCTCTCCCGAAACCCGCATCCCGGCGATCGAAGGCTCCGCCATCATCTGCCGAACCGTCAACGTCTGAGCGTAAACGCTCGACGAGAGTAAAAAGGCAAAAGTAAAAAGGAAAAATTTACGCCGGAACGGGGTTGGCTTATTCATCATTATGTGGTTAATCGAAGGACTAATAAATAATCGTATATAATCTCGAATGAGGCAATTGCAATGGCAGAAACAAAGCAAAAAAAGACTAAGGACGAGGTTCTGGCGGAGTTGAATGCGGCCTTCAAACAAAGGCTTGAATTGGGCCACAAGCTCCTTGCAAATATCAAAGGGCATCGGGCGGAGATCGAAGGTAAGCTTGCTTCAATCGGTACGTGGGAACCGGATATCGTCTATCGTTTCTATCATCATAGTTTCAAGGTTTTTGATGGCAAACGTATAGTTGAAAGCTCGGTAAAGTTCTTTGAAGAGCTGTCGCCAAACGGTGCAGCACTTAACAGTTGGTACAAAACGATAACTGATGAGGCTCTCAGTAAAGAATTCGATTGGGACAAGACGAATCCGATATGGCTCGAAGAAACACGGCCAATTCTAGAAGCGATCTGGCACTCAAGATATTTTCTTGAGCAGATGCTGGTTGCTGCCGACACTTTAGAAACCGCGCCGGAGATCTTGCCATACGGATGGGCCGCAGTTTTGTATCTTTACGACCTAAGATAGGATGACCAAGTGCAAGAACCAAAACAACTTGAAGTAAAGAAAGAGAATCGCCTAGAAGATTCGTGGGAAACTGACCAAGCCGAGCGTGGTTATTACTATGACGACGCGCACGGCTATGAGAAGTTCGATCCTGACGCAGAGGATGATGAAGAAGACGATGTGCCGGAAGACGAAGCTGAAGCTAATTCGGGCTTACGGTAATGTCGACGGCGATGCTGCGCCAGCGGCCTTGTTTGAACCGGATGTAGCTAAGCAAGAATCGCGTAAAATGTCCCGCCAATATCGCCATCCAAATGTGGATCGGCTCAAGTCCGAACGTTTGCTGGATCACGAAACAGATCGTCAGCGGCAGAACAAGCTGCGAGATTATTGAAATATACAACGGGCTTTTTGTGTCGCCCGTGCCTTGCAAACCGCCGGTGTAGGTCAGAGCCATCGCTATGAACAATCCGGAAATGCTTAGGGTTCTAAGCAATTGCGTGCCGATCGAAGCAACGACCGGATCGGTCAATCCAAAGACACCGAGAATATGCTCGGGAAAAAAGAAGAAAAGGAGGCCGAGAAACGTTGCGCCGATGAGCCCGAATCGAGCGGCAGTATGCACGGCTTGAAGAGCACGGTCGGGCTGGCCGGCGCCTAGATTCTGACCGGCAACTGTAGCGGCGGCGCCCATCAGCCCCATCGCGGTCCACGTCACCAGCGAAAAGACCTGCATATACGCCACCGCGTAAGCAGCTTGGGCCGCAGCACTCTGTGCAAGCGAACCGATGAAAGCGAGCATCGCGACTCCTCCGACGTTCATTGCAATTCCCTGGAATCCTGCCGGAAGCCCAAATTTAAAAAGTTTTTTGATCACGTCCCAATCAGGCGCATAACCACCGCGTGGAAACGACACGACCCAACCGCCAGTGACTAGTCTCCAGATCGAATAGATCGCGACCAATCCGGCGGCAATCACCGTCCCTAACGCCGCACCGACCGTTCCGAACGCAGGGATCGGCCCAACACCGATTATCAATATCGTGCTGAATATTAGATTTAAAAACGTCATTGCGATGCCCAATATCATCGGCGTTCGAGCGTCGCCTGCTGATCTTAACGCACCGCCGAGCATAAAAAAGATCAACATACCGCCGCTGAAAACGTACATTATGCGAAGGTACGGAAGGGCTTCGGATTGAACTTCGGGCGCGGCATTGACGAGGTCTAAAAGATAAGGAGCAGCAAAATATCCGATCGGAGCGAGTATGCCGAATGCCATGAACGCGGCCGTCAAGAATGCTTGATATACCGTGCGGTTTACCTTTTCTTCGTCGCCTGATCCAACGAAGCGCGCAACCAAAACGCTCATTCCGATAAAGATCGATGAAATGAAAACGATAACGACGATCCATAGCTGAACGCTTACACCTATCGCTGCGTTAGCTTTCCCGCCGACAAAGTTGCCGACCAGAATGTGGTCGATCATTCCCTGAAGCCCGCTGAACGCGTTTGTCAGCATTGTCGGCCAAGCGATCTTCCACACCGCCGAACCAAGTGGGCCTTCAATGATCGAGCGATCAAAGCGCGACTTTGGTTTATCGATCAACGGTTCGATGGGATCGATCGTCGCTGCCACGGTTTCTGTTGCTTCGCTCATTAATTACGCCGTTTCCAAATAAAAGCGTAATTATACGCTCGCGACAGAATTTCCGCTAAGACCAAAGATCGACAAGGTTTTTGAATCCGCCGTAGACCATTCGCTTGTAATCGAACGGACATGGTTTATCGCCAGGATCTAGTTCGGGGTCGGCGAAGATCTTTTTCATCGTCGAGTTGCGATGGGATTCTGACTTGAATTCAACGGCTGCATAGATCACTGTCTCGCCATCTTTGATTTTCAAGGCGTTAGGAAAAGGAACTACGCCATCGGCTTTCGGGTCGGATAAAACGTATTCGCGATAGCTCAAGGCTCCGTGCTTGATGAAAACCTTGCCGGCAGTCTTAGCGATCTTTTTGTAAGCACCGACGTTCTCTACCAAAATAGGAAGCAGGTAAACGTCCGAGTATTTAGCCATTTGCAGGCTCTCCATTCTTTGCGTGATATAAAAAATACGAAGCGAAACAAAGCACAAGCCCGATCACGGAAAAGATCCAGATGGTTACCGGGTCACCGACCGATACATGCGAATAAAATGCTCCTATCAAATCGAACGCCAGTCCGGCATATGCCCATTCTTTGAGCCGCGGAAACTTGGGAAATACGACCGCCGTAACCCCGAGCAGTTTTGCCACACCGAGAAACGGTAGCAAATATGCCGGATAGCCAAGGTGTTTAAAGAATTCAATAGCACCCGGATCGCGGGTAACATCCGGGATCGCAGAAAGCGTCATCAATGCCGCGAACAGTGCGGTAACGATCCAATAAAATATATTTAGTTTCGTCATATTAGCTTCTGCACGAAAACGAACGCGAAAATACAAAGTCTAGTGGCACGCCATTTATTCCCGAAGCGATATTACCGCAGCGGCAGTATCGAACGTAGCTGTCCATCGCGAAGCCAAAGGCCAAGCCATGCAAGGATCGGAATAAGCACCTGCACAATGACCGGATCGCCAACACGTAGATGCGTAGCGATCGCTCCGCCCATATAACCGGTTATTAGAATAGCCCCGATCACAGACGTTTGAGGGATCAGATATAAGACGGCCGACAAGATCTCAAGAACACCAAGTGTCGGGAGCTGATCTGCCCGCCATCCAATATGCTCAAGTCCTTTTACAGCATCCTCATTCAACGGCGGCATAAACTTGAAAACACTGCTTGCTAGCAAGGCAAGTCCGACCAGAATGCTGATCACCCAACCCGTATATACCTTCGTCTTCGAATCTGGAGGATCCATATCATTTTCCATTTATTGTCTCCATTAAAAGTTAAGATACTAAAGTATTCATTAAGCCGTTACGAGTATTTTACCTTGACCACGAATATACTTAATTCGACGATCTTAAGTGAAGTAATGTTATCGCAAAACGCTTTTTCCTGTAACGTTGGCGTGTGTCCAAGTGAACGCCAATCGATATGCGGGATCGACGAATGTATTGAGTAAATGTATCAACGAGGGCCTTCCGCGGTTACCGATCTATATATCGATTCTAGTTTTGCGGTATAGCCTTGAATGTTGTGCTCGGTTTCAACGGTGGTCCGGGCGTTGTTACGGATATCCGCGGATGCCTCTTCATCGGACAAAATATGGCGGAGCCGATCCGCGAGCTGTGAGTAGTTGAACGGTTCGATCATGTAGCCGTTGTGTCCGTCTTCGATGACGGTGCCGATCGAAGCCATGTCGGAAGCGATTACGATACACCCCGCAGTCATTGCTTCGAGCATGGCGATCGGCAGGCCTTCACCGTGCCGCGATGGGAGCAGAAATATATCGGCTTTGCGGAGTTCTGCCCGGGCTTGGACGCCGTCAACGATGCCGCCAAAATAGAATCGATCTTGCAGGATCTCTTCCATCTTTTCGACGAACTTCTTTTCCGCGGGACCTGTCCCAAAGCAACGGAATTGAAATGCGATCTTTTCCTCACTTAAGATCCGAAAGGCGCCAATGATTTCGTCAAGTCCCTTTGATTCGTTTAGGCGGCCCAAAAAGATTATCGAATTCTTCACCTTGTCGGAAATGCTAAAGTTCAATTCGATCTCAACCGCATTCTCAAGAACATCGATGCTTTTCCCATTCCACTTTTCTCCAAAGAGGTTTTTCTCATGATCGCTCAATACCACGGTGCGATTCGCACCATTCAAAAGACGAGCGGCCGCAAACTTTACAAGCCGACTCGGTATTTCTTCAAGCAAAAAGCGTCCTCCGTGAAGATGAAGGAGAACGGGAATGCCATAAAAACCGGCAACCGTGCCGTGTATCGCATCGCGGACTATCGCCTTGGTCGTTAGAGTGGAATTCAAATGAACTAAAGCAGGTTTTTCATAAATTAGGGTGATAAGAAACCGGATCGGCGAGGAAATTTGTCTAAGAAACCAGACAAATCCCGAATGCTCTCGGTCTTTTTTTCCGAGTTCGAAATGGACGTAATCGTCGGCACCGCGCTGAATTATTTGCCGAACGACCGAAGAAATGCCGCTAACATTTACGGATTCGTTTAGGCTTGGTGAGGTGATCAGGATCTTCATTTCAACCGATCCGATCGGTATAACCGTGTGGATTTTTGATTTTCCAATTCCAGGCCGATTCGATTATCATATCCAAATTATTCACCTCCGGTTCCCAACCCAATTCACTTTTGATCTTTTCCGAACTTGCAAAAAGAATTGCCGGATCGCCGGATCGCCGTGGCGAAGATTTTACGGGGATCGGTTGGCCCGTTATGCGTTCGGCCGTATCGAGGACTTGCGTGACAGAAAATCCCGTGCCGCTACCAAGATTATAAATCTCGCTTTTCTGGTCTAATATGTTCAAAACTTTTACGTGGGCTTTGGCGATGTCAGCTACATGAACAAAGTCACGGATGCAAGTCCCGTCGAAGGTCGGATAATCGTTTCCAAATACTTCTACCGCATCGGTATCGCCGGAGGCAGCACTGAGCACGTTTGGGATCAGATGCGTTTCCGGCAGATGGGACTCGCCGCACCGCTCGGTCGCGCCGGCCGCATTGAAATAGCGAAGTGACGCAAAGCGCAACTTTCCACTACGATCAAGCCATTTCAGAAGGCGCTCAAATGCCAATTTGGACTCGCCGTACAAATTTGACGGGATCGCGGAATCTTCCTCGGTTATCGGGCGGGAATGTGAGTCGCCATAGACCGCAGCCGAGGACGAGAAAACGATCTTCCGAACATCTGCAATCTCCATTGCCCGCAATAGGCTGAGACCTGCCCCGACGTTATTTTGGTAACACGTTAGAGGATCAGTGGAGAAGTCCTTTATGATTGAACTAGCGGCAAGGTGGATAACGGCATCTGTACCAATTAGGGATTCGGCGAGCTTATCGGTTTCGTTGATATCGGCCCGGATAAAATCGGCACTTGATACAACACTCGATTGAAATCCGGTCGATAAATCGTCAACAACGGTAACATCGTGTCCGTTGTTAACAAGTTCTTCCGTTACAACGCTGCCAATATATCCCGCTCCGCCGGTTATCAGAATCTTCATGGTTCGAAAAGAATCTAACCTGTTCCCGGGCTTTTCTCAAATCGATCATTTTTTCGGCCGTTCATTGGCCTTCAAGACGCGTTTTCGCAGACGGATCGCCTTTGGTGTTACTTCGATCAGCTCGTCATCGGCGATAAATTCGAGAGCTCGTTCGAGCGACATTTCACGTTGCGGGACGAGACGCATCGCTTCATCCGCACTTGTTGTTCGCATGTTAGAAAGCTTTTTCTCTTTGATCGGGTTTACGTCTAGATCTACAGCACGAGCGTTTTCGCCGACGATCATTCCCTCGTACACCTTTATCTGCGGCTTTACGAAAAGTATGCCGCGTTCTTGAAGATTATAAAGAGCGTAAGTATTTGTTTCGCCCATTCGGTCCGAAACAAGCGAGCCGGTCTGCCTCGATTTCATTTCGCCTTGGAACTTGTCGAAACGAAGGAAGAGCGTGTTGAGTAATCCGGTTCCTTTCGTCTCGGTTAAGAATTCGCCGCGGAATCCGATCAGACCACGCGATGGGACCTCAAATTCGAGCCGAACGCGGCCCGAACCGTTGTTGATCATCTTGGTCATTTGGCCTTTGCGGCGGCCCATCGCTTCGGTCACTACACCGATAAATTCCTCCGGTACGTCGATGACAACGAGTTCGATCGGTTCCAAGGTCTCGCCCGTCTTCTCGTCTTTCTTCGTGATGACCTCGGGTTTAGAAACTTGAAGTTCGTAACCTTCGCGGCGCATCATTTCGATCAGGATCGCGAGTTGAAGTTCACCGCGGCCTGAAACTTTGAATTGCTCCGCCGCTGCGGTCTGTTCTACTCGGAGAGCCACGTTGCCAAGCAGTTCGCGGTCGAGACGTTCCTTGATCTGACGCGAAGTGACGAACTTTCCATCGATTCCGGAAAAGGGCGACGTGTTGACGCCGAAGATCATTGCGATCGTCGGCTCATCAACGTTTATGACCGGAAGAGCTTTCGGATTATCGACTGATGTAATGGTTTCGCCGATCTCGATGTCATCAAATCCTGCGAGTGCGACGATCTCACCGGTGCCGGCTTCAGCAACGGTGGTTCGCTCCAGTCCTTCGAAAACGAACAGTTCCTTGACCCGAGTCTTTGCGATCGAACCATCACGTTTCGCGACGGCGACTTCTTCGTTCTTGGCGATCCCGCCGGAAAATATGCGTCCGATCGCAAGGCGTCCGACGAACGGGTTGTAATCGATATTGGCGACTAGAAGTTGGAGCGAATCCTCTCGCAGTGCGTGTGGAGCCGGAATGGTTTCTATAATTTGATCAAAAAGAGGTATCAGGTTTTTTGATTCGTCAGCAAGATTCTTTTTCGCAACGCCGTCGCGCGAGATCGAATAAAGGACCGGGAAATCGATCTGTTTATCATTGGCTCCGAGGTCGATGAATAAGTCGTAGATCTCGTCGAGAACCTCTTCGGGCCGTGAGTCCTGACGGTCGATCTTGTTGACGAGAGCGATCGCCGGCAGTTTCAATTCAAGAGCTTTTCGCAGTACAAACCGGGTCTGCGGCAGACAGCCTTCAGCGGCATCTACGAGCAAGACAATGCCATCGACCATCTTCAAAACGCGTTCGACCTCTCCGCCAAAATCGGCGTGGCCCGGCGTATCAAGAATGTTGATCTTGTAGTCGCCATAACGGACGGATGTGTTTTTCGCCATGATCGTGATGCCGCGTTCGCGTTCCAGATCCATCGAATCCATTACGCGGTCAACAACGGTCTCGTTGTCACGATGAGTTCCGGATTGGGCAAGCATCGCGTCAACAAGCGTAGTTTTCCCGTGGTCAACGTGGGCGATAATGGCTATATTTCGTATCTTTTCTGTCGATGTCATTGTGCAAAATCCTTAACTGAAAGCAAACGGAAATAATGACGGAAATTGAATGAAAACGCAAACACAAAAAGGCCGGACGGAAATCATTCCGACCGGCTTTGCGTGCTAGTAATCCTACTAGTATAAATACCTAACGCTATCTCGACACATCGCTTTCAATAAGCAAATTGTTCGTTACACCAAACGTTCCTGGAATTCCGCGTGCGATGATGTTCATCAAATTGTAGTCGCCACGATGCCGGACGGTGCCTTCAAGCGTAATGTTCCCGCGATCGACGATCAGTCGAACGTCAGAATTTACTGGCCATAGATAACCCGATAGGCCGCCAGTGTTCGAAAGTCTGGCATAGAGATTACGTCGGATGTCTTCGTCGAACCGCGACGGCGGTAAGATCTCGATCTCGTTTATCACCTTCGAAACACCTTCTATACGCTCGACCGACGATTCAGCGTCAGACTTATTTACGCCATTTCGCACCTTTCCGGTTAAAACAACCGTGCTTCCGTCTAGCCTAAAACCGATGTGGTCATAAACCTCGTAGTACGGCAAACGAAGGATCTTTTTGTACACCTCTTGGCCAAGCGTTGACGACGTTTCTCCAGAAAGGCCTTGAGCATCAACGTTCAAGGTTTGAAATGCTACAAGTGCCAGAGAAAAAACTAAAAATCTACTAAATATTTTCATTACCCAAGTCTCTCCTTTAATTTTCGTAAGTCTTAAAAGACTCCGGTAATTGGAAGGGATCGAGCCCTAAAACGTTGTCCGAAAAACGGCCATTTCTGGCTCTGGGGATGGTATTTTGGGGCTTTATCCTCCTGAATCGATCTGCCGGATCGCTTCGTAGAGTACGATGCCGACAGACGTTGCTAGGTTCAAACTTCTCACATTTGAATTCGCCATCGGTATCTTGAGCGACGAACCGGTATTTTGAGATAGCAACTGTTCGGGAAGTCCGCGAGTTTCCGGCCCGAATACAAGACAGTCGCCGGCACGGAAATTCCATTCAGTGTAGTTTTGCGCGGCTTTTGTTGTGAGAAAAACGAACCTCGAATCCGGGAGCAATTTAAAGAGTTCTTCAATTGTTGTATGTCTGACGAGGCTTACGTGTTCCCAATAATCGAGTCCCGATCTCTTTAAGGTTCGGTCATCCATTCGAAATCCGGTGACGCCAACAATGTGAAGTGTGGCGTTTGTTGCTGCACACAAGCGGGCGACATTTCCCGTGTTTGGCGGAATCTCGGGTTCAAATAGGGCTACATGAAGCATAATTATGGAATTTCGATCGTGCTAAAACTACGACATCGATCGGTTTTCAAAAGAACTTGCGTGCATCTTTTTGGTGTATAAACACATCGATAGATACGGCACCGAGTAAGTGACAACTGAGCTAGTAGAACGAAAGTGTGCTACAATCCGCCTTTATTTATACAGCATGAAGTTGAGGAAAACCTTTTTGTTTGACGTTTTTTCGCGTGTTATCACAACCGTTGCGGTCTTAACTGTGTTTTCGATCGGGTTGTCGGCACAAACTCCGACACCGACCGTGTTGCCGACACCGGTTGCGACGTCCACACCCTTGCCGTCGCCAACGCCAGCACCGATCACGGCAGAAATGGTTGCTTCCGGCAATTTGACGGTCCAACAGATCGCAGAGTTATCGATAGCCACCTATGGATTCCCGAGCGGGCGGGCAACCCTTAACCAGATCAGAAAAACAGCGGTCGAGCGGGGAAAGTTGATAATAACTACGCCCGATGGACGACAGGACTCCGCAACTTATCAGCGTTGGTTTCTTCGGCCCGAAACAGGTCCGGAAAAAACTAGACTCGATCAGCAATTTCCGAATGCAAAGTATTCTTTGATATATGATGGAACGGAGATCTTCGGAGTTTTCAACGATTCCTCGTTCGTACCGAGAGAAGATGCTGCGACCGTATTTCAAAACCAGTTGGTCCACAGTATAGATGCGTTTCACCGTTATCAGGAAAACGGTTCACAGTTTACGAGCGGCGGGCGTGAAAAGATACTTGGTGTAGATCATCATATCCTTGATATGACTGACAAAGAGGGTCAAAAGACCAGGTATTTCCTCAGTGTCAAGAGTTTTCGTGTGATGATGCTCGAATACGAATCGGGCGGAGTAAACTACCGTCGAAAATTCTACGACAATCGATTTGCGCAAGGGACACTCGTTCCTCACAGGTCAGTTCTTATGTCCGGTGACAAGGTACTCGAAGAGGTGCTTGTCGGCACGATCACGTACGGCCAGAAGGTAGATGACGGGCTATTCGTCAAACCATAAATATTTTTGCAACATTCGGGTTAGAAAAAAGTGTAGATTGTCGTTCTCTCCAAATTCTTAGATTCAGGAGATCCACAAATGACAACTACAATTCTCTTCCGGAATTTCGCGCCTATTTGCCTAGTTTTCTTATCCCCCTTTGGCTCGGTTATAGCACAGAGCAGTCAGCCGAGTTCAAACGAGGCTCCGATCCACGTAGAACTGCGTGTATTGACAGCGACACCCGACCAAAAGACTTCGATTAAATTACCTTCTAACCTTTCCGCTGTTTCCCGACAGATAAATGACATGGTCGGGACAACAGATCTTCGTATTGCTGAAACATATTTTGGACGTATCGGCCACCGCGGATCGATGAACTACAAGAGCCTAGCGAACGTGGCGGTTTATCCGGGTGATATCGATACGCCGAGCATCATGGATTGGAACTTGCAGGGCGTTGAGATCGGTCTGCAAGGCACATTCAAATTGAATTCATTTCGATTCGGTGCTCGCATTCCGATTCGCGGAGCGAGGTTGGGCACCGAGTCCAACGCTGCTCGTGTAGTGAATTACGAAAACATTGGTCTTTCACTTGGTGAATTATCCATACCGAACGGCGTGCCGACACTCATCGGTTCGCTCTCGCTTCCAAATTCCGACGGCACTATGTTTCTGGTTCTTACGCTTTCAACCGCGACAAAATGAACCATCGAAGGTCCCGACTAATTTTGCAACACTTCGTCTCGAATAGCGTGGAGTAAAACAAGACCCGGTTTTGGTTGGCTGGTGAAAGTGTTGTACAAGAGTATGAATGTATGCCATTGGACATGATCGGACACGGACGGGCGGAGGTGCATCAAATCTCCGTGACTGAACCGAAATTATCCGACCACGCACTGATCGAGGCAACCAAAAACGGTGACGAACAAGCGTTTTCCGAGATAATTGGGCGCTATCGGAATCCGATAACGAATTATCTGTATCGATTTTTGAATGACTATGAAGAGGCGGTAGATCTGGCACAGGAGACTTTTGTCCGAGTCTATTTTGCGATCGAAAGATACCACACCGGATTTGCTTTTTCGACGTACATTTATAGGATCGCGACAAATTTGGCGATCAGCGAACTAAGAAAGCGAAAACGTAGAACGCTTCTGTCGCTAACGGGTTTGTTCCAGTCTGATCCGGAAGACACTGCGGAATATCAGCCGAAAGACGAACGGCGGCTGCAAGATCAGGATCTGATAGAAAACGAACAGACCCGGATAATCGCCCGAGCGATAACGGCGTTGCCGCCAAAGTACCGCGTTCCGATCGTGCTTCGCGATGTCGAAGGGTTGAGTTACGAAGAGGTCGCCGGCGTCATGGGGCTTGGATTGGGGACAACGAAATCGCGGATAAGTCGCGGGCGTGCATTGCTAAGAGAAAAGCTGGATGGCCATGTGTAGCGAGAAATGAGAGAAGATCCAACCGAAAATATACTAATCGCAGAAAAGAGGGTTTCAGACCTGCTGCGTAGCTTGCCGCGTATCGAGTCGACAGGTGATTTCGAAGGGAAAGTTCGAAGCCGTATAGCCAATTCTAAGTCGGTGCCGCAACGCAAGTGGCTTGTGCCGACGGTTGCACTCGGCTCTCTTTTGGTCCTATTTGTATTTGGAATCGTGTTCTGGCCATCGACGAATTCTGTCGATGTTGTTGCGACCGAGCCGCCGACGGAAATAGTTGACACCCTGCCAAAAAGCCCATTCGTTGAAAGTCTTCGTTCGAGTAACGAGCCGATCGCACCTATCGATGCCGTTTTACCGAAACGGGAGCCTGAAACTGTCTTTCGAAACGACCGAAATTTGAAGCTAACCGAAATACGAACCAGGCCGATTTCGCGACCCGCGTCACGGCCGATCGAAGGCGGTTTTGTTGATCGCGGAGTAACTCCCGCGAGGACGATCAACGCGAACGTAGGATCAGCCGCGCCCGTGTTGCTTAAGGAATATTTTCCAATGATCGGTATCGACGCTGGTTTCGAGAACAACGCTTGGGTCGTTCGAACGGTTACGCCAAACAGTGTTGCCGATCGAACCGGAGTGATCGAGGGTGATATAGTCGAATCGATCGGAAGTGTTCGACTCGCCGAGACAACAACGCTTGATGGTGGCGAACTGGAACCCAGGATCACGGTTCGTCGGGGCAGCGAATTAAAGACGTTAGATCGCGGGAAACCTTAGATCATTTTGTCTTTGGTGCCGCCGGATCCACTGCCGCGTCTTTTACTTCGGTCGCAAATTTTCGGTAGTCGTACGACTTAACGACTTGATTCACGTTCACGCCTTTTAGGAGTAAAACTCTGACTGAGAGATTAATGTCAGCGCTAGAGGGAAGCCAGATCTCGTCATTGACACGTTCTTGATCGAGCGTAAAAGTAGCTCCTTTCCGAAGCTTTGCCAGCAATCCGCCGCCAACATTGAAACTATCGGCGAGATACGCTTCGAGTCGGGCGACCTGTTTATCTTTTTCGTCGATCCACATCACACCTGCAGTTTTGCCGAAGAATTTCAGCATACTTTTGGCGTTCTTGTAATCGAAATTAGGGTTCGGTTCAAAGTCGAATACGATAACGTCGCGGCCACGAAAGCGTTCGCGGCGCGGATTGATAAGTTTTGATGCACGCAATACCTCAGCAATAGACACGCGTTGGCCGTTTTCAGATGGCGGCCCGGAATCACCTTTTTTCTCAGCTTTAGCGATATCATTTTCGATCTCTTCTACTCGCTTTCCAACTTCTTTGTCTTCGTCTTTTTGATCCTTCTCACTTAGCGGTTTGCCGTTCTTTTCGATCAATCGCCGAATGCGATTGCCCTTGTAAAACGAAAGCTGAAAGGTTTCGGAGTCCGTTTCGCGAAGAACTCCATCCTTTCCAAGTTCGCGGCGAATGCTTTTCTGAACATAAGAATACGTGTCGAGCAGATCCTCGACCTTGTCTTCATTCTTCTGCAATTCCTGGAGAAGGGAATTTATTTCGGGCAATAGTTCACCTGTATTTTTCGGGAAATCGAAATCGGCTCGGGCTAGCACCGGAGCCGCATCGTAACGATCGATATCGATCTTGTACCTTGCACCGTCGACCGTCATTTCCAACTGATGCGGCCGTTTAACGTTGCCTACGAGGCGAAAATCGGAATATGTGAAGGCTCGTTCGCCCTCGCCAACAATTTCATCGCGGAGCGGAAGACCGGTGGTCTTATCAAAATAGAGATGGAAGCCGGTCCCCTTTTGCGACGTAAGCGAGATCGCATTCGTGGCAATTCCGTTTACCACGGCCGGGGAAAACGGAGATATCTTTGCACGCTGTTGTTTGTAATCGAGCCAAAGGGAGCTTCGATACGACGCTTCCGCCTGCAGGTCAAGGCTTGCTTCGCCGGTCAATGTGCGAAGACCGTCACGTGAATCACGAACCCAGCCAGACCGGCCGTTGTATCCTGACTCGTACTCAAAACCGTCCATGTCGTAGGCGATGTGAAACAGGTTCGGAGCCGCGGCCTGGATCAGGAATTTCCCGCTTTTTCCGGTCGCTGGATCAGAGATCCTTCCGGTTGCTTTCCAGGCGCTTGCTGATTTCAATGCCTTTTTTCCACCTAGCGCTTTTTCCGCATTCTGGAGTATTCTTGACGGCGATTGGCCAAGTGCACCGATGGCAAAAACGAGAGTTATCAATAAGAACGAAAATCGTTTCATAGAAGATGAATTACGAAAAAGTGTTGCGATTTGTTTAGACGATTTGATCATCGTTCGTGGTCGGTGGAATTAAATACAAGCAAAAAATATAAAGAGCGACGGCGAAAAACTGGATGTAACCGGTTCCGGCCGAAAACTGCGGCAGATCAAGCAGCCACGTCATAGTTTGCTGGGCCGGATTTTCGATCATAGATCTAAGCCAGCTTTGGCCGACGGGAGCGGTCAGATTCGCAAGAACGAGATACTTTGCCACGAACGCCAATCCAAACAATCCGCCTAATGAACGAAGAAGCTTTTTGGTGTCGAAATCGGCGAAAAGGTTGTTCCACAAAGTCCAGAGAAAACAAAAAGAAACTATCCAAAAGGGAAGTCCCTGCTCAGGAATTAATGAATTAAAAAGTTGTGTTGTCGCGGCAAACATCGACAACAATACGACCCCATTGGCAATATTTTTTCGCAAAGGAAATGATTCGCTAAACCAGCCGTTAACGCGAATTAAACCCGATCGGAAGAATATTACAAGCAACACTGACGCGAAAATCAGGCACAGCAAAGCCGGCTTCAAAAAGATGAACGAAACATCGACCCCGCTGAGCCGCAGCCCACCAAGCAGGGACACTGAAAGAAATATAATCGGTACGAAAATGTAACGGAGATATGCACGTTGAGTATTCTTTTCGGCTGCGGTCTTAAAATGATCCATCGAGCGTACGTTGGCGGTCTCGACCGACGAAGCAGTGTCAGTATCGATCAATTCGCCATCCACGCTTTCGAGAGCCTTGCTGGAATTGTTCTTCGTTTCAACGTCGTTTTCCATCTTCTTTGATGCGTTAACAGGGCGATCCTTACTGGTTGAGAATACTCGCACATTCATGGCGCTTTTCTCGAAATTCACTTTCGTTCACGGAACAAACGAAGCGGATTGAAATCGTCAGCTGTTACTTTTAGACCCTCCTCAAGCTCGGCCCGAAGTTCGGCTGGAGTCTTTAGGATCAAATTTGCATCATCCGAACGAAAATTCGGATCGAGCAAACTTACTCGAGCCAGTGATTCGAGGGACTGCTTGAATAAAACGTCGTCATTAGAAACGCGGCCCCACCCTTGCCGATAAAGGCTGTACGCGATATAGAATTGCGTGCGGGTATCTCGTCTTTCAGGGTCGGCACGTTCGAAAGCGTCGCGGGCAGAGACAAAATTACCTTGCCTGAAAGACTGAAGCCCTTGTCCGAATAGCAGTGGGTCAACTTCGTAGGTTCCGGCGATGACGGTTCCTTTTGTCACCGCATTTTCGACCGTTTCCTTTGCCTTGATGGTGATCTCTTCAACCGAACGCGGCTCAGCCGTATAGAGAAAAACAATGAAAACGGCATAAACTGCCGCCAAGACTGTACCAATAATCTGGATATACTTTTCGTTCATTGCTATAATCAAGCGTTCCATAAAGAATACACTTTCCATCGGATAGTTTGCGACCTTGAACCTAGGAGTGCCGTTGATGGTGCTTACAAAATGTCCCCGTTGAAAATATGAAAACTCTAAGACTCATTCTCGCATTCGGATTGTTCGCATCGTTCGTCATGGCACAAGCTTTGAAGGCCGATGTCGTTTTGATCAACGGAAAGGTTCGGCCGATGGATAAGGCTAATACGACCTTTGCCGCAATTGCGATTAAGGGAAATCTGATCGCCGCCTTTGGCAACAGTGCCGAGATCCTTTCACTTGCTGATGCATCAACTAATGTCATCGATCTGAAAGGTAAGACGGTAATTCCGGGTTTCAACGATGCCCATGTTCATTTTTCGGAAACCGGTTCGCAGCTTTCGTCGGTCGATCTACGTGACGCGAAAACGCCACAGGAATTTATCGAGCGTATAGAAGCGTTTGCCGCAAAGCTTCCGAAAGGGCGTTGGATACTTGGCGGAAAGTGGGATCACGAGAACTGGACACCAAACGCCCTTCCGACGGCGGCGATGATCGATGCAGTGACGCCGAACAATCCGGTCTTTGTTGATCGTCTCGACGGCCACATGGCACTTGCGAACAGCCTGGCGATGTCTTTGGCAAAGCTCGATAAAAGCACAAAGGAAGTTGCGGGCGGCGAGATCGTACGCGATGCAAGCGGAAACCCGACAGGCGTTTTTAGAGACGCCGCGATGGGTTATTTCTCGCCGGCAATTCCACCGCCATCTTGGGAACAAAGGCTTGAAGCAGCTCAGGCAGCGACTGACCACGCGGCGTCGCTTGGTGTTACCAGCGTTCAGGATATGTCTGCGGGAACGGATGTAGGCGTGTTTCAAGAACTTCTCCGTCGAGGCACGCTCAAAACACGCATTTACGGTTGTTCGCCGTTAGATGACTACAAGCGGTGGGAAAATACCGGCGTCCGTTCCGCGTTCGGTGATGCGATGTTACGTGTCGGATGTTTGAAATCGTACGCAGACGGCAGCCTCGGTTCGACGACCGCTTGGTTCTTCGACCCGTATCTAGATGCTCCGAATTCAAAAGGCCTGGCTATGGCGGACGTTGAGACGACGATGCGTAAAAAGATCCAGGATGCTGATACAGCGGGACTTCAGATCAGAATTCATGCGATCGGTGACAGGGCAAACACAGCTATCCTCGAGCATTTCAAAGCAGTTGATACGGCGAATGGCGCGGCTGACCGAAGGTTTACGATCGAACATGCTCAACACGTTCGGCTCGATGATCTGAAACGATTCGCAGGGCAGAAAGTGGTGGCTTCGATGCAGCCCTTTCACATAATTGACGATGGTCGTTGGGCATGGAAACGGCTAGACGAAAAGCGGTTGAAAGGCACATATGCGTTCCGAACTATTCTTGATTCGGGCGGCGTGTTGGCTTTTGGATCGGATTCGCCGGTTGCTCCGCTGAATCCCCTGTGGGGCGTTTACGCAGCTGTCACTCGGCGGACGCTGGATGATAAGAATCCCGGCGGATGGATACCGGAACAAAAGATCTCGGTGGAGGAAACAGTTCGCGCATTCACGTCAGGTTCGGCGTACGCCGAGTTTCAGGAAAAGGTAAAGGGCACGCTTGAGGTGGGAAAGCTTGCCGATCTTGTCGTGCTTTCTGACGACATCTTTTCGATAGATCCGGTGAAGATACGTGATGTGAAGGTGCTGATGACATTCGTTGATGGCAGGCTCGTTTATGCCGCAAAATGAAGTTTGCGACAGCATCGACGATTCTAGTTTTGCTCGTATTGGCCGCTGAAGCTCAGATCGCCGCCGATCTGGTGATCGTAAATGCTAAAGTTTGGACGATGGGAGAACGACAGCCGAAAGCTGACGCTGTGGCTGTGGTTGGAAACAAGATTGCGGCAGTCGGGACAAGCTCCGAAATAAAGAAACTAGTCGGCGAACGGACCCGCATATTAAATGCAGAGGGAAATCTCGTCCTTCCGGGATTCAATGATTCGCATGTTCATTTCATGTCGATTGGTAATCTCTTCTCGACGTTTGATCTAAGAAAGATCAGGACGGCTGAAGAGCTCCTTGCTCGGCTCAAACACTACGTAAAGTTTCTACCAAAAGGCCGTTGGATCTTGGGCAGCGGTGGGTCGGACGAAATTTGGAAACAGATAGATGGCGGAAAGATCGATCTTCTGACCCGCGACAATCCGCTTTTTCTATATGATATAAACGCAAGATCGGCTCTCGCGAATGCAGCCGCCTTTAAGGCTGGCGGCGTTCGTGATACGAAGCCAGGTGTAGTTTCGGGACCGGTATTCGATCGTATTCGTTTTGCGGTACCGGCCGATCACGCCAAGCATTGGCCAGAGGTTGCCGAGACCGCATCGAACTATGCCATCTCGTTCGGCATCACAAGTGTTCAGGACACCGATTCTGATGATCATGCCGAGGTCTATCGAGAGCTTGCTCGAATCGGGAAACTCAGGGTTCGAATTTACGATTGTCACGGACTTTCGAACTGGAAGGAATATTCAGACGCCAGGCTAAAGGCGGCAACGGGCGACGCGATGGTTCGAACAGGTTGTTTGAAGGGAACCGCGGATGTCGACGTGAAGGGCAAGGCCGATTTGAAGCAAGCTGTCTTGTCTGCGGACAAAGTCGGATTGCAGGTTTTACTTCACGCGATCGGACCGGAAATGAATAAGTCCGCTCTCGATGTTTTTGAGCATGCGGCAAAGGCCACCGGCAAACGAGACAGACGTTTCCGGATCGAACATGCAGAAAGAGCCGCACCGGAAGATATTCTGCGTTTTGCCCGGTTCGACGTGATCGCTTCGATGCAGCCGAATTTGTTTCGTTGGGCGGAAACAGAAATGGGCTACTTTCGCGTACTACGGCAAACCGGCGGGAAATCAGCATTCGGTTCGGATGCTGCGATCGCAGACATCGATCCGCTCTTAGGAATCAAGTCAGCAACTGCGCCAGGAGCGAACTCTATGACGCTTTCTGAAGCAATTCGTTCCTACACAGTTGGTTCGGCGTACGCTGAATTTCAGGAAAATGTTAAAGGAACGATCGAAGTTGGCAAGCTGGCCGATCTGGTCGTAGTTGCGATGGGAAATAAAGATGGTGCATCATCGGTAAAGAGCAATTGGCTTGTGGATCTAACGATCGTTGACGGCAAGATCGTTTATGATTCAGACTGGGATAAATAGGCTCTGATAAGAGAACTGGAGAAATAAAACAATATGAAGAACTTAGCACTTTTTGTTTCGACGATATTACTTTCGGTGACGATCGCCTCAGCACAAGAAATGAACAGCAAGGGCGACCCCGTTGTGAAAAACGAGCAGAATGCGTCGGTCACGCTCAAGAAAGGTGAGACGATCACGCGCGGTGCGGCATTGGCCGTTAATGTTAAGAAAGCCAAGGTAGAAAAGGCATTCGCGGAACCGGCGAAATTTGCAGAAAAGACCGTTGAGGTAAAAGGCGTAATTGTCCGGTCATGCAAAAAAGAGGGCTGTTGGATGGAAATGGCTGACAAAGAAGGTGGAAAATCGGTTCGCGTGACCTTCGGCGATCATCTGTTCTTTATCCCACTGAACTCGGCTGGAATGAACGTTCGGGCACAAGGCGTTTTTAAGACCAAGACGCTGACAAAAGAACATGTCGATCACCTTATAAATGATGACGGTGCGAAGTTTGATAACCGCAATGCCGACGGTACGGTAACAGAGGTTTCGTTCGATGCGACAGGCGTAGTTCTAACGCAGGCAAAATAACTTTTTCAAAATATAACCGATAAAAAGCGGAATACGCGAAGAAAATATTCTCGTGTATTCCGCTTTCGTTTTGCCTTCCAAACTAGAATTTGAACCGAACGCCTAGTTGGGCCTGACGCGGCTCACCAAATCCGGCCGTAACGGTTCCGTCGAAGTTGAAGGTCAATGGACGCGGAAGACTCCGCTGGTTTCGGTTATTGAATACGTTGAACGCTTCAAAAATTCCCTCAAGCTCCATTCGTTCTCCGAGCTTGAATGCCTTGGAAGCACGAAAATCGAACGTGAAGAATTCATTCTCAAGTCGAATAGTATTTCTTTGAACCAAGTTCGGGAAAACACCACGGTTCACAACCGAAGTCGGCTGAGCCGAACGAAACTGAACGATCGGTGAGATGTTGATATCGAACGGAGCCAGGAAAGTCGCAAACGCATTGAAGCGATGCCGCTGGTCTCTGTCCGAGTAACCATATTCGGCCGAAAGATCTCGCGGATCTGCGTACCGGAAAGTGAACGGATCGCGTTCGTTGTCGTCGTCAGATCGATCGTACGAAAGAAGATAGTTTGCCTGAAACTGCCATCTGTCGGCGAAGCGTTTGTTGAGCGTGAACGTGAGCCCCTGATAAAGCGAGCGGGCCGAGCTTTCGGTCGAACGGATCTCGCCGACGCCTGAGCCATCGGGGCGTTCAAAGATAGCAACTCCGTTGTAAAGCCTTGCGTCATTGCGATTAACAAACCGCGTCAATCGTGTTGACTTTGCGTAGTTATACGCGACAAGGAACGATGTGTTCTTCACGATCTCGCGTTCGATGCTAACGCTGTATTGAACCGTTCGCGGGTTTTTGAAGTTGCGTTCAAAGACGGCGATACCAGGATTGAACGGATTGAAACCTGCGGTTGGAACGATGCCAGGATACGCAGGACAGCCGTTCAAACCACCACCACCACCTGACGGTGTTATAGTGTTGCCACCGGCACAAAGGAAATTTGCAAAGAAAATATTTCCGGCGATCGCGCCGTCCGTATTGCGTGGACCGGCAACGACCAAGCCCGGGATTCTGGCGTAATAGATGCCGCCGCCCAAGCGGATGGCCGTCTTGCCGTCATCGCCGGGCGACCAAGCAAGAGCGAGCCGCGGAGAAAATCCATCGGTAAAATCCGGGATCGTTCCATCAGATGGGAAGCGTGGATCATTTAAGAACTGTCCGTACCTGGTTTCAGACGGTGAATTGATAGTTTCAGGTTGGTATTGGCCTTCCCATCGAAAACCAAGATTCAAAGTAAGGTTGCGGCGAACCTGCCAGCTGTCCTGTACGTAAAGGCCAGGTTCGATCGTCGTATAGGCTTGAGTTCCAGCTTCTTCAACGGTACGGTTACCGATCGGAGCGAACTGAAGGTAAAGGGCCAGGGCATTAGCGTTGACGCCGTTTATGTAATCCTCAAAACCGGATATGGCTTGAGCGATAGTCGGAGCCGCAAAGATGTACCGACCCCGAGCAAATCCGATAAACGTTTGCGAAACGCGGGTTCGGTTGATGTCAACACCGAATTTCACGGTGTGGTTGCCGGTGACAACTGTAAAGTTATCAGTGAACTGCATTCTCACGTCGTCCGACGGCACCGGCAAGAAGAATGGCCGGCCAAAGCGGTAAGAGATCGAACCGTCAAATGTTCCAATGGTCGTATCCGGAAGGTCCGGACCATCGTAGAAACGCGGCCGTTCTTCCTTTGCATACTGGAATCGAAATTCGTTGAGTAGCGTCGGTGAAATAGTCGAAACCAACTGCCCGATAAACGAATTCGAATTATCTGTTTCTCGGCCATTTGCGCTCGATCCCCAGGTCGGAACATCGAATGTGCCATTTACTTGTTCGGCCCGGCTGTAGTTGTGCCGGAGGGTTAACAAATTGCTTTTGTTGACCTGTACATCTACTTTTGCCAGGAATACGTCGGCATCATTTGTGCGTTGGATGACGGTTTGCTCGTTTGGCGAATTAAAACGCGTCGCGAAGATATTTGCGAGCGTCGGATCGATCGAATTAGGCTTGCTGCTTTTACCGTCGTTCCTTTCGTAAGCGAAGAAAAAGAACGCTCGATCGCGTTTGATAGGGCCGCCGACATTACCGCCAAATTGATAATTGGTAAAATCTTCCGTCGGCACACCTGCGTCGACTGCGTCCGGGTTTTGGCCTGAGAGCGATTGATTTCTGAAGAAAAGAAAGGCTGAACCCGAAACCTTATTGGTCCCTGACTTTGTAACAGCGTTGATGAAACCGCCCGAGCTTCGGCCAAACTCAGCCGATGCCCCGACCGGAACCACTTGAAATTCTTTCACGGACTCGAGGCTGATAGTGAAGGCCGGTCGCTGGCCTCCGCGCTGTTCGCCGAAAAACGGGTTATTCGCATCGGCCCCGTCGATGGACACGTTATTTTGAATACCCTTCTGCCCGTTGATCGTGATCTCGTCGCCATCCGGACCCTGAACGATTGAAACACCCGGCGTAAGCAATGCGAAACGAGAGAAATCTCGGCGATTGATCGGCAGATTTTCGACCGACCTTTGATTTATCTGTGTCGAAAGTTCGGTGCGTGCCGTGTCGACAACGGTTGATTCAGCCGAAACATCCACCGTTTCCGTTGTTCCGCCGACCTTTAATTCAAACCTTAACGCAAGCGTTTGGCCGATCGTGACATCGACATTTTCTAGTATCGACTCCGAAAAACCATTCGCTTTCGCGGTGATCCGATATTTCCCAAGCGGCAGAAGCGGCGCGGTGAAATAGCCGTCCGAGTTAGAGGTTGCACTGCGCTCAAATCCAGTATCGAGATTCCGAACTGTTATGGCGGCACCGGCGATTACCGCGCCGTTCGGATCATTGACGGTTCCCTGAACCGTGCCTGTTGTTGTTTGTGATTGACTAAACGCCGCGGCGAAAGCCGATAGTGTGATCAAGCACGCAAAAACGCATGTTGAGAATTTTTTCATCTTTTTTCCTCGTTATGAGCA
>JBGTKQ010000016.1:0-4327 GCA_041744555.1 Pyrinomonadaceae bacterium | reverse complement strand
CAACGATTCACCTGGATTTGTTTCAAACCGAGTGTTGATGCCGATGATCAATGAGGCGGTCTTTGCACTTCACGAAGGCGTCGCGACCAAAGAATCGATCGACGAGATAATGAAACTCGGAATGAATCATCCGATGGGACCACTAACGCTTGCAGATTTTATCGGTCTGGATGTTTGCCTTGCGATCTTAAACGTATTGCACGAAGGTATCGGCGATCCGAAATATCGGCCCTGTCCGTTGTTGAAAAAGTATGTGGACGCCGGGTGGCTCGGGCGGAAAAGTGGTAAAGGGTTCTACGAATACAGCTAGATCAAAACTGTATTTTCGAAATGGACGAAAGCCATTTTTACCAACTTCGAGTTCACGCTTCTTGATGCACAAAGATCTCCGTTCATTTATCAATCTCCTTCGAAGGGAAGACGAGTTGATCGAAGTATCAGCTCAGGTTGACCCGTACCTTGAGATCGCCGAGATCCACCGACGAGTTATCGAGGCGCAAGGAAAGGCTCTACTATTCACAAATGTTAAGGGCTCTGAATTTCCTGTCGTCACGAATCTTTTCGGCACGGCACGGCGCATCGATCTTTCGTTTGGTAAGAAGCCCGAAGAATTCGTTCGTCGTGCCGTCGAGATGGTGGACATTCTCGTCCCGCCGATGATCGGCAAGCTTTGGGGTTATCGGGACATGGGACTGACGGCGCTAAAGTTGGGCACGAAACAAGTCCGAAATGCGCCGGTACTTGAATCTCGACAGGCTGAAGTTGACCTCGAAAAACTTCCTTTGCTGCAACTCTGGCACAAGGACGGCGGTCATTTCGTAACGCTCCCCTTGGTCTATACTGAAAGCCCTTCATCCGGGAAGCCTAACCTTGGAATGTATCGCATCCAGCGTTATGACAAGACTACCACTGGCATTCATTGGCAGATAGGTAAAGGCGGCGGCTTTCACTATTTCGAAGCCGAGAAGAAGAATGAATCGCTTCCGGTTACGCTTTTTCTTGGCGGGCCGCCGGCATTGATCCTTTCGGCGATCGCTCCGCTGCCTGAGGATGTACCCGAACTGATGCTCGCATCGCTGCTTGCCGACTCAAAGATCGGGATGGCGAAAAATCCGTTGGAAGCGCACCATCGGTTAGTAGCGAATGCCGAGTTTGCTATCTGCGGACACGTTCCGCCAATTGAACGACGACCTGAAGGCCCATTCGGCGACCATTACGGTTATTATTCGCTAACTCACGATTATCCGGTTTTTCACGCAGATGCGGTCTTTCACCGGAAGGACGCGATATACCCGGCGACGGTCGTCGGAAAGCCGAGACAAGAAGACTTTTTTATCGGCGACTATTTGCAGGAACTTCTTTCGCCGTTATTTCCGCTTGTTATGCCCGCGGTCAAGGATCTTTGGAGTTATGGCGAGACTGGTTTCCATTCTCTGGCAGCAGCGGTGGTCAAAGAGCGTTACGGTCGAGAAGCTTTATCAGCCGGTTTCCGTATCTTGGGCGAGGGCCAGCTAGCTTTGACAAAATTCTTGTTGCTCACGGATAAACCGCAGGATCTTCGCAATTTCAAATCGCTCTTTGAACACATCCTTGCTCGTGTCGAATGGCATCGTGATCTGTTTATTTTTTCGCAAACAGCGTTCGATACATTGGACTATGCAAGCGGGAAGATCAACTACGGCAGTAAAGCGATATTGATGGGAACGGGTGAAGCGAAAAGAGAACTAGTCCGAGAATTTAAGGGCGATCTTCCTACCGGTATTCGAAGTGCGACGCCGTTTTGTGCAGGATGTTTAGTTGTGGAAGGGGATTCTTATGAAGCCGAAAATGAACTCGGAGATCGGCTGGCGAAGTCAGGAAGTTTTGATGATTGGCAGATCGTGGTGATCCATGATGATGCTGAGTTCGCTTCGACCGCTGAACTATTCCTTTGGGCAACGTGGACACGTTTTAATCCAGCGACTGACATTTACGCGAAGGCAACGACGCTCAAGAATAATCATATTGGTTACGAGGCTCCGATCGTTATCGATGCACGAATGAAGCCTTGGTATCCGGGCGTTGTCGAAGTTCGCGAGGATATTGCGAAGCTTGTAGATGGGCGATGGAATGAATATTTCAAGTAGATGAAGAAATGGCTGAAAAGAATTGGTCTTGTTGTTGGTGTAGTGGCGTTGTTTATCGCGATCTTTCTTTCGTATGCTTACTACATTGAACCGCGGCAATTTGTCGTAGTGCAGGAAACGATCGGCGTTCCCAATTGGAGCAACGAACTAAACGGCCTTCGCGTTGTGACGATCGCCGACATCCATACCGGATCGAATTATGCGCCGCCGGAACGCATACGTTACGTCGTTGAACAGGCGAATGCGCAAAACCCGGACGTGATCGTATTGCTGGGAGATTATGTCAGTGAAGCGAAATGGGATCGCGAGATGCGATCAAAACCTGAAGGCACAGACCGCACAGAATTGAAGATTCCAGTCGAACAAATTGCCGAAAGCTTAAAAGGTTTGAAGGCAAGGTACGGAGTTTATGCGATCATTGGAAATCATGACTGGTATCACAATGAGCAAAAGATCCATCGAACGCTCGAAGAGATCGCCGGCATCACTGTTTTAAATAACGAGATAGTTGAAATCCCGGTTAACGGAACGATGCTGCGTGTTTGGGGAATCGAAGACTGGTATCGAAACAAAGAAGTTCCGCTCGAACCGTTTAATGCTGTGAGCGAGAAACAAAACATTATCGCGATCACCCACAACCCCGACACTCTTTTGCACACGCCACCCGGTTTCTCGATAATGTTTTCCGGTCACACGCATGGCGGACAGCTTAACTGGCCGATCTTCGGGCCAAAAGCCGTCTTCAACGATCCTCGATTTATGGATGGCCTCGCCGTTGTCGATGGCAAATTCGTTTATGTTTCGAGCGGCGTTGGTACGAGCGTGATACCGCTACGTTTCCGCGTCCCGCCGGAGATCAACGTCATTACGATGAACTCTATTACTCTTACAACGCCCGAACAAAATTGATGGCGAAACGTATTGTTATCGGAAGTTTGGCTTTTGTTCTGTGCATCTTGATGCTTGGATATAGCTATTTCATTGAGCCGAACCGCCTGGTCGTCAACGAAAAGGAGATCGTGATCCCGTCGCTCGATCCGGCCTTTGTAGGACTACGTATCGCCGCAATATCAGACATTCACGGCGGTTCTAATGGCGCATCGCGGGAGAACATCGAACGAATGGTGAGCACCGTCATCGAACAGAATGTGGATCTCGTAGTGTTATTGGGCGATTACGTTTCGAACCACGGCGACCCTGTGAATGCACCGATGCAGATCGAAGAGGTCGCGGAACTACTAAAACCGTTGCACGCAAGGTATGGAGTTTTCGCGGTCCTGGGCAATCACGATGGTTTCTACGGAAAGGATCGGGTTGCCGGAGCATTGAAAGCCAATGGACTTAGCGTTCTACAAAATGAAATTGCTGGTATAGAACACAACGGAAAAACGTTGCGCTTGCTTGGACTGAACGATCACATGCAGTTCATCGAGTGGCGTTTATATGATGAACAGATCCGTCGAGTGATGGCCAACGACGGACGAAGCGGCGATATCATCGTTCTTCAACATAGTCCTGATGTAATTTCATTATTAAATCATTTTGACGTACCGGGCGACGATTTTCGCTTAATGATCGCCGGACATTCGCACGGCGGACAAGTTTGGCTACCGGTTATCGGAACGCCGCTGGTTCCGTCAACCTTCGGTCAAAGATATGTTTCCGGCTTGGTCAAAGAAAAGGGAAAGAATATGTTCATCACAACAGGTATTGGAACCAGCCAGCTTCCGTTTCGTTTCATGGTTCCGCCCGAGATCGCCGTTATCACGTTAAAGTCCGAATGAGCTTAGCCTTGTCCGCCTAAACTTAATACCTGCTTGATCCGTTTAAATTTCCCATCGTTCTTCGCCGGTTTTATTTTGAGTATCTTACAGATCAGTTCGTAAACATCAACCGATTCAAATGGCCGTGCTAAAAAGCCTTCCTTGAATGCTTTCCCGTGCCCGACGAACGTAGCTCGCATCGAAACGAGGTCGTTATCGTAGCCATGTGCGCCTCGAATATTGTCGAGCCGGCCATTCTTTGCAGCGGCCAAACTTCGTTCGCGGGTGGTAAGCGTCGTGCCCTCGTTAGGTACCACGACGATCGGAGCAATACGCTTATTCTTGCCAAACTTGAACCTCTTCGGAAACTCGTTACGGCGATAGATATTCGCGTTCTTTGGCAACTTACTCTTGATAGAATCGTAAATGATCTGCTCG
>JBGTKQ010000015.1:0-11280 GCA_041744555.1 Pyrinomonadaceae bacterium | reverse complement strand
TGCAGCGTGCTTCAGCCAAATCCCTACTCGGGCAAAAGGGCTTCAGCGGGACATTGCCGATCTCGCTTCCGGGCTTGCACCCACGCGGCACTGGAATTCAGATCAATAGTTCGACAACGGATTGACGCGGATTTCCACAGGTTCTTTTTTCTCACATAATCCGTGAAAATCTGCGCAAATCAGTTGTAAAAGTTTCTTTATGACTCAAAATTGGAGAATCGAAAACTTCCTCGAATCGCGCGATGGCCGATTGCACATTGACGGCGTTGATGCCGTTGAGCTTGCCCGCGAATACGGCACGCCGCTTTTTGTTTATAGCGAACCGCGCATTCGGCGTAACATTGAGCGGCTGCAAAAGGTGGCCTCGGTCGTCGGCTGTGAGTTCAAGCTTTGCTACGCCGCAAAAGCGATGTCCACGCTTGGCGTGCTTCGTGCGGTACGTGATGCAGGTTGCGATCTTGAGGTGAATTCCGGCGGCGAACTATGGAAGGCACTCAAAGCCGGTTTCGGCGGCGACCAATTAAACTTTAACGGCCTAAGCAAAGAGGTGTGGGAAATTGAGCTTGCGATCAAAAATGGTGTGTACGCGATTCAAGTCGATTCGCTTTACGAGCTTTCGTTGATCGAAGAAATTGCCAAGCGGCTCGCCAAAAAAGCGAATGTCAGCCTGCGGCTTGTGCCCGAGATCGAATCGAATACACACTCCGGTTTGCAGACCGCTTTGCTCACATCAAAATTCGGAATGATGCCCGAAGAAGCATTCGGTGCGTTTGCCAAATATAAAAATTCCGAATATCTCGATCTTTGCGGGATTCATCTTCACGTCGGCTCGCAAAACCCGACACAAGAAGTTTACACACAGGCGTTTACCGAAATGTTCGCCGCGCTTCTTCGCATACATCGCGAGACCGGAATTCGTCTGCAGCACATAAATCTTGGGGGCGGTTTTCCTGTGAATTACCTCCGCGACGGCTCACAAGCAAGTGAATTCCCGACCGAACAACGCGAGATGTTCGAGGCTAATTTCGAGCCAGCCGAAGCGATGAAAAACGCTTGGGCCGAAGTTCGCAATCAAGCCGAACCTGAAAATGCTCTCGACCTGCTCGAAGGCATCACGCTTTTACTCGAGCCCGGCCGCTCGATCATAGCCGACGCCGCCGTTTGCCTGACGACGGTCCGCAATGCGAAACAGAGGCCAACTGGAAACTCTGAACTGAAAACTGATAACTGGTTACTAACCGATGCAGGCTTTAATATTCTGCTTTCGATGGAAACGTACAAGTGGTACTACCATCTGATATCCGCCCAGCGTGCCGGCGATCCACACAATACGCCGTACAAAGTTGCGGGGCCTTTGTGCGATGGCGGTGATGTTTATTTTGATATTGAAGGAGGAGGCCGCTTGCCGGATCACCGCTTGCTTCCGGAAAACGTCAAACCTGGCGAGGTGCTCGCATTGCTCAACTGCGGTGCGTATTCGCTTGCTCAAGCTTCGCAATACAACGCCCGCTTTTTGCCGCCGGTCGTGCTCACAAAAGCCGACGGCACCACGGAACTAATCCGCCGCCGCGACACATTCGAAGACCTGATCAACAGCGATCTTTAGACCTTCGAAACAATTCCGCGAAGCTTTTCGTGTTCCGTTTCGCTCAGCTCTAGGTCGTGTTTTTTAACAAGCTCTGCCATTGAAACGAGAGCAGTCGATTGCGAGAGACGACTTTTCGTTTGGACAATGGTTTCGAATAGCTGCGTTACGGAGTTTTCAAGTAGATCGTCTTGTTCGCTCGAAGCCGCGCGATCAGCGATAGAAACGAGTGCCGAAGAGCGGAGCGAGAGCTGCGGAATTTCTTCAACATGAGCAGCCGCTTCGTTCAGAAACGCGACCGTCTGCTCGTCGCGGCCTTCGCGTTTTGCAGCGTCACTCATGCCCATTAGAGCGAACACACGCTGGCCGTCATCGGGAATTGCGTTGAGAGCCTGTCGTGCAAGATTGTTCGATTCCTGCAAAGTCAAAACGTGAGCGACCTGCGTGAGAGCCGCCATCGAATGCTCGCTGTCCTCGATCTTCTCGGCGATCTCGATACCCCGCTCGCCTTTTCCAAAGCCGGCAAATTGGGCGGCGATCGAACCAAAAAGCACGAACCTCTCGCGACTGTTTCGCGTTTCGATCTCCCTCTGCGAACGCAACACTTCATAGGCTTCGTCAATTGCTTCGGCAGCTTCGTCTTTCAGATCAACCTGCCAATAATGCTTGGCGTGGCCAAGAAGTCCGCTTGAAAGCTGCGTTTTATCAGAAACCAGATCTAGCGAACGGTCGGCAAGATCCTGGCTTCCCGCACGAAGAAAACCGGTCGAGATCGAAGCAAAGAGAGCGTCGCGGTGAACGTTCTCGAGGTTCTCCGCCGGCTCGCGTGCCTTGTCGAAAGCCTCGATCGCCTTGCCATTCCGACCGGCTTCTATAAACAGATTGCCTATCTCAACAAACGTTCGAATCTTTTCCTCTTCGTGTTCGATCTCGGCCGCGTCGCACAGCGAACCCATCAAAAACTCTATCGCCGCTTCTTTGTTGTCACTCGAAATGTTGTGCTGCGCAATGCTATTTCCGGCGGTCACGCGAGCACCGGCAAACCCGATCTTGCTGATAGTCTCGCTCGCCGCAACAGAGTCGCCATCGGTCGCCTGTTTTACTGCAATGCTCGCTTCGACGAACTCCGGATGGATCATTTCCTCGGCGATCGCTCGGGCCGCGTTAAACTGCCCTTTCCCGGCTTTCACCATTCCAAGCCGCTCGATGCCTTCCGCCTGAAGCCCCGGTTCTTCGATCGCGTCGATCAATTGCCGGGCATATTCATCGTCGTCATTCTCCGCACATTTTGCCGCAACCGCGATCAACAATCTGTCGCGGACGAATGGATCATCAACGCTGTTCGCAAGTTCTGCGGCAAGATCGACATCGCCGCGTTCCAAATAATAAGGCACTACGCCGGCGATAGCTTCGGAATGGTCATCGCCCGATTCGACCCGCTCGGCAACATAGGCCGCACAAGCAAGCAGATCCTTCTCGGCATCACCGCGTAAGATAAAATGAACAGACATAGGTTATAAATGATAGATGAAAAATGACAAATGATACTGTTTAGAGTTTAGCTTTCGATGTCTTGATCGCCGCCGTGAGCATTTTCTGAAGTTCCTCGCATTCAGAAAGCAACGATTCGGCTTGAGCCTTCGTTAACATTGAACTATCTCGCATAAGCCTCAACTAATAATTTGTTGCGAACGCTTCCTTGTTCGCGATAGATAATTTATGAATAAAATCCGGAGTTGATTGTCCCTGAAACGCTTCCTCGATGTTGGCGCCGATCGATGTGCCGGATCGCAAAACTTTTTTCGATAACACATATTCTTTTTGCTCGGCCACCAAATACTGACTAAGCTTCACGATCCTTAAAGCAAAGGAAAAAGATTTTTCTTTAAGAACATTATTCTTCACGACACCCTCCACCTTTGACCTTCACTCCTCATCTATCATTTCTCATTTATCATTTATCATTTACTACGTGAACACGCGCCGCATGGATTCCGGCATCCAGTCATCTAAACGTTTAGCGGTCCAATCCGCTCCGGCCTCGCGTAATTTTTCTGCTGAAACGGTATTCGCAACGCCGAGTACCGGCAGATCGGCGGCTTTCCCTGCCTGAACGCCCTGCGGCGAATCTTCGATCACGAGACAGTCTGCATGGACCATCGGAAGATGCCCTTTTGCAATACGCGCGAGATCGATCTGCCGAAAACCTTCGCGGTAACACGCGGGATGGGGCTTGTGTGTCGCGATGTCTTCGGCACTAAGGATCACCGAAAAATGTGGTGCAAGACCCGCAAGATTCAGCACCAGGTCGATCTCTTCTCGTTTCGCCATGCTAACAACGCCGACCGCGAATTCCTGTGCAGATTTCTTGATAAAATTCTCGACACCATCGAAAAGCGGCAGCCTGTCCTGGACGCTCTCACGCCATTTGGCTGTCTTCGCTCCAAGCACCGACTGCAGTTCGTTATCGTCAAGCGGCTTACCGGCTTCTTCGAAAACCGAACTAACAAACGCACGATCGTTCATTCCCATTCGCGCGTAATACATCTCGTCCGTCAGCTCAACGCCGTAAGGTTTCATCACCTCGCGATACGCTTCGCATTGCACCTGCTCGTCGTCGATCACAACGCCGTTCCAATCCATCAATATTGCTTTGATCATAAAGTTTGGAGTTCCGCCTTCAGGCGGCGATATGGTAGGAGCCAGCTAAAGCTGGAACTCCAAACCAAACAGATTTCCGCGGCCAAGAATTCCTTTCGGGTCAAACGCTTTTTTCAGCTCGGCCATTTCGTTCAAATAGCGTTCGCCCATCATCACGTAAAGATATTTGGATTTCAGTTTCCCAATGCCGTGTTCCGCAGAAACGCAGCCGCCCAGCATTATTGATTGGGCAACAAAACGCCCGTAAATATGCCGTGAACGCGTCGCTTCTTCGTCAGTTTTCGGAAGGAGATTTGCGTGCAGATGGCAATCGCCGATATGACCGAAGATCACGTATTCGATGCCACTAGCGTCAAGCATTTCCTTTTGATATTTCAGAAACCCCGCGAAATTTTCGTCCGGCACTGCCATGTCCGTACCGATCTTTTTCTGTTTGTTTCGGACAACTCGTTCGTTCACGGAAACCGGCAATGCATGACGAAATCCTCGCATCTTTTCGCGGTCGGCATCTGTCGTCGTGAACCAGGAACCGTCGATATCGGCGTTGTGCTTCTCGAACAAAGCAGTCCATTGTTCGAAAAGTGCGTCCTCATTTTCAGCCTTCGTTTCCTGTTCAAAAAAGATCGCACCGGCCATGCCTTGAGGCGTTTCGGGAAACTTCTCACGAATAAACGCCAATGCCCTATCGTCGAAATATTCGATCAACGACGCATCCATCGCGCCGGCATGTGGGTCGTTACGGGATGCGAACGAGGCCGTCTTCACCGCATCCACAAACGCCAACAAGTCTTCTTGCGTGGGAAAGAACACGACTCCCGAGAAAAATCTTTTAGCCTTCGGCAACAGACGGAGTTTTATCTCGGTTATCGCACCCAGCGTACCTTCGCTCCCGATGAAAAGATCTATCGCATCGACGGGCTGTTGGTTGAAATAACCCGATACATTCTTGCGAACATTAGGTCGTTCGTACGTTGGAATCCTCGCCGTAATACTTCGGCCTCCTTCGCTGATTATTTCGATAGTTCCGGCGTCTTTCGAAAATACAGCACCACGCTTGAGCTTTAACACATCGCCATCGGCGAGCACGATCGTCAAACCGGTAACAAACTCGCGCGTCGCACCGTATTTGAAGCTCCTCGCTCCCGATGCATTTGTCGCGACCGTGCCGCCGATCTGGCAACTCCATTCGGTTGGGTCCGGTGGATAGAACAAGCCCTCGGCTTCGACCGCTTTCGTAAAGTCCGCCAATATTACGCCCGGCTCGACCACCGCTGTCATCGTCCCTTTATCAATACTTTTTATCTTATTAAGTCGTTCGAGCGAAACAATATAACCGCCAAGCGGAACGGCTCCGCCGACCGTTCCCGTTCTAGCACCTGAAAACGTCACCGGAATCCCGCTGTCATTCGCCACGCGAAGTATCGACGAGATCTCGTCGATCGATGTCGGCAAAAACAATTTCTCGGCATGTCCGCCGAGCATATTGCTCGCGTCGGTCAGATAATTTTGAATATCGTCGCCTTCAGTCTTTACCTGCATTTATTTGATTTTACCCGTCTGTCCGACTGAGCCAAAGTCCAAATGATGATCTTCATTTCCCGGCAAACATTATTTACCTTCAAGTTGTTTCCTCTTTTCGTCGAGGCGGGCTCGGACCTGTTCCTTTTCATAATCGGTATCGAGCGTCTGTTCCGCGTATTCCTCCACCAGATCGATCTGATTACGAAGAGTTTGGCGCCGTGTTTCGTCGTTCGTGCGGCCGGCGGCAAACGAAAGAGATTCGATCAAGCGTACAAATATTGCATGATTTCCTTTTCCGGCGATTCTTATTTGGTCAAATGCTGTTTCGACAAAATTGCGGAAATCCGGGGCGGCGGCAATTATTCGGGCGGTATTGTCGCGCGAACGGACCTTGAGCGGAAACTGCCGCCGGGCTAGCTCACCGATGATCTCGCCTAGGAAATCGATACATGTAATGGCTGTAGTCGTGTCGTTCACACCCGGAGATAGTGCCTTCAAAGCGATATCTACGATCTGTCGTATCCCGAAACCGACGTCCTGTTCGACCGTCCGATGGCGGTGAATTCCAAAACAATCGTTCAACCTTTCTATCGCACTTTCGTCCAATTCGAACTTGGCTTGGCTACCTTCCATGTCCGCCGCAACGGAGACTAGAGCGGAACCGGTGCCAACAAACTGGCCAATGCTTCGCTCCATTCGCAACACCACATTGTTCTCTTGGGCAAAATCGAGCATCGAATTCGAACTGATCGATTGAATGTAACCCGAGGATAGCGATTCAACAGGGATCCAAACGTGGTCGTCCACGGCCTGCATCATCGTTAACTGCTCAACCGAGTCAGCGTTTTCACCGATCGTCTGCGGAAAGATTGTTTCGATCGACTCTTTGGTCTCGTCAACAATGTTATCAATTATCGTAGTTATCTGTAGCGAGACGGCGATGTGATGGATAAAAAAGATAAGGACAATGACTCCGCCCAACGCCAGGATCAGCCCGACCGCGACCGAGATCGACGGTACGAATTTCAGCTCGTCGCCGCCGCGTATCGTTCGAAGGATTATCAGGCAAAATGCAAAGACCGAGACGAAATATCCAAGAACGAATTGATTCGCCCGATCACGCAGGAAGTTGCGATAAATTCTGGGGGAAAACTGTCCTGAAGCCTGTGTAACTGCCGCAAGCGTTAGCGAAAATGCAAGGGCCGCGACCGTCAGCATTGATCCTGCAATGGCCGTAAGCATTCCCCGCGAACCGTCCGCACCCAGCCCAAAGATCCGAGGGAATTCTTTTTGCCATTCGTACCCGATCGTCCAATCTAATTCGATAAGGCCAAGCGCAAATATGATCGACGCCGCCAGCATTACGCCCGGCACGAACCATAGCGAAGAACGTAGATTTATCCAAAAACTGACAATGCGATCAAACATAACTTGCCCAGCGATTTGGTTAGTCTATCAAATTTGCAAGCTGTAGTGTTCGGCTGAAACGCGACCGAAACGCGACTTAAACGTCATCTAACGGTCAATTCCCTCTCTCGCAGATATTTCAATTTATCCCGCAGCTCTGCCGCGCGTTCGAACTTCATCTCTTTCGCCGCAAACCGCATATCGGCCTCAAGCTGCTGGATCGTCTCTTTCAATTGCTTCGGTGAATATTCTTCGAACGAGTCCAGATCGAGCGGAACCTTGAAATAATCGGCTTCATAAGCTGTCACTAACGTGGCGTCAATCGACTTAACGATGGTCGTCGGCGTGATGCCGCGCTCGGTGTTGTACACTTCCTGTATCGCTCGACGCCTTTCCGTCTCGCCGATCGCGTTCTTCATCGAATCGGTCATCTTGTCTGCGTAAAGTATCGCCTTGCCACCGGAATTTCTCGCCGCTCGGCCCATCGTCTGGATCAGCGAACGCTCCGAACGCAGGAAACCTTCTTTATCAGCATCAAGGATCGCAACGAGCGAAACTTCCGGCAGATCCAAACCTTCTCTTAACAGATTGATCCCGACCAGAACGTCATATTCGCCGCGGCGAAGGTCACGTAATATCTTTATTCGGTCGAGCGTATGAATGTCGCTGTGCAGATAGCTGACCTTCACCCCGACTTCGGCAAAGTATTCGGTCAGATTCTCAGACATTCGCTTGGTTAGCGTCGTTATTAAAACCCGCTCATTTCGCTCGGCACGAATCCGGCATTCCTCCAAAAGATCATCGATCTGTCCTTTGACCGGCCGCACCTCTACGATCGGATCGAGCAAACCGGTCGGGCGAATTATTTGTTCGATCACTTCACCCTGCGTTTTCATCAGCTCATACGGCCCGGGCGTTGCCGAAACGTAGATCGTCTGGCCGACGCGAGCCTCGAACTCCTGAAAGTTCAGCGGACGATTGTCCTTGGCGCTCGGCAATCGAAATCCGTAATCAACAAGCGTACCCTTTCGCGACTGATCTCCCTTGAACATCGCCCCAAGCTGCGGCACCGATTGATGCGATTCGTCGATAACCATCAACGCATCCTTAGGCAGATAATCGAGCAGCGTCGGCGGTGCTTCGCCCGGCTTTTTGCCGGTAAGGTGCCGCGAATAATTTTCGATCCCACGGCAAAATCCCATCTCCTTGATCATCTCAAGGTCGTACATCGTCCGCTGCCGCAAACGCTGCGACTCGACGATCTTCCCTTCGCTAACCAAAACTTGTTCGTGTTCATCGAGCTCGGCACGGATCGTCTTCGCGGCACGTTTCATCGTATCTTTCGACATCACGTAGTGCGTTTTCGGATAGATGGGAATTCGCGAAGTGTGTTTGTGCAGTACCTCACCGAGCAAGGGATCGATGGTCGATATCGAATCCAGATCGTCTCCCCAAAATTCAAAGCGATACGCCTGGTCCTGATAACTCGGATAGAGTTCAACGACATCGCCTCGAACCCTAAACGTTCCGCGATCGAAATCAACATTAACCCGTTCATATTGCAACTCGACCAATCGCTGAAGAAAATCTTCGCGGCGAAATGGCATTCCGGGTTCGACGAAAAGCAGCATTCCGAAATAAGCATCCGGATCGCCAAGTCCGTAGATACACGAAACCGAGGCGACCACGATCACGTCTCGTCGCTCAAAAAGCGCACGCGTTGCCGAAAGCCTCAGACGGTCGATCTCGTCATTTATGGTCGCTTCTTTTTCGATGTAAAGATCAGCCGCCGGCACGTACGCCTCAGGCTGATAATAGTCGTAATAGGAAACGAAATATTCGACCGCATTCTCAGGGAAAAACGATTTGAATTCTTGGTAAAGCTGCGCCGCAAGCGTTTTGTTATGTGCAAGAACAAGCGTCGGACGCTGCGTCTGATCGATCAGGTTTGCGATAGTAAAAGTTTTGCCGCTGCCCGTAATGCCAAGCAGGACCTGCTCCTTTACACCGGAGTGAATTCCCTCGACCAACTGCCGGATCGCTTCCGGCTGATCGCCCTTAGGCGTGTTTTCACTTATGAGACGGAATTGCATGCCTTAATCATAACTCACTTTCACACGGTCTCGAAAGCGATATGACACGAAATGCCCGAGATCGAAAATGGGTTCGATCGTTAGAATAACTGTTTCGACATCCTAATTCGCCTGGACGGAGTGTTAGGGGCTTAAATGATCACTTTCTTGATCCGTTGCCGTAGCTTGCCGTATTTGTCCATGAGCTGATCGCCGCGTGCCGAATGGATCGCAGCCAGCAAACTATCGTCGCTCGGTCGAAACGCACGCAACATTATTTCGCGTTCGCGGATTATCCCGTTCGCGTCGATTATGACGACCCCGCGGGTAAAACTTAACGGGAGAATACTGTGCTTGACGAATTGCGACGTCACGCGTCGACCGTCATCAGCAAGGAGCGGGATCGGTAAGTAATATTTATCGGCAAACGCAGTGTGCGCGGCAGGTTCGCCCGGAGAAATACCGACGACAATCGCTTTTGTATCAAGATATTCCTGCCAGCGATCGCGCACCGCACAAAGCTGCTTTGTGCAAACAAGCGTCTCGTTTTGCGGGTAAAACAATAACGCGACCACGTTTCCTTTCATTTGCGAGAGTGTCCACGTCGAACCGTTGTTGTCAGCCAGTTCAAAATCCGGCGCTTGTGCGCCTATTTCAATATTTTTCACGATAATTATCCCTTGTACGTCTATTGAAAAAGTGATTTAAAATTGATTCCGACGATGTGGAAGGCGAGGTGCCGGAACAGACCGTAAAGACGTTGGCGAGTGGGACGCAGCTTTCAGCCGCTTTACCAACGCTTCGATTCATACTAAAGTTTACAGTATAGCCATTCGGCTTGTCACTTATATGGCCGTTGCCACAACGCTTTCTGATTCAACCTTTACGGGGCTTCCGCTCCTTGATAAGGGAAAGGTGCGCGACGTTTACGATGCTGGCGACGATATGTTGCTCCTTGTCACAACGGATCGGATTTCTGCTTTTGACTGTATTTTACCTACGCCGATCAATCACAAAGGCGCCGTTCTGACCGCTCTCTCGGCCTTTTGGTTCAAGCGGCTTTCGCACATCGTCGATAACCATCTGATCACGACCGATCTCGACAAAATGCCGGAATCGATCCGCATCCACGAGATACTTCGCGGGCGCTCAACGCTTGTGAAACGGACGGAGGTCTTTCCGGTCGAATGCGTCGTCCGAGGTTATCTTGAAGGTTCGGGCTGGAAGGATTACACCGACAGTAAGGCCGTATGCGGCCGAGCCCTGCCCGCTGGGCTAAAGCACTGCGACAAACTTATCGCACCGATATTCACACCCGCGACCAAGGCCGCGACCGGTCACGACGAGAACATCACGCAGGTCGAATTTATGAACCTCGTGGGCCACGACACTGCCGCCGATCTAAAAGCGATCTCGAAACAGATCTACACCGAAGCAAGCGAATACGCTCTGACAAAAGGAATCATCATCGCCGATACGAAATTTGAATTCGGGAAAGATAAGAAAGGAAATATTCTACTGATCGACGAAGTGCTTACGCCGGACTCTTCACGGTTCTGGGATGCCTCAAAATACGAAGCCGGCCACCCTCAAGCCTCGTTCGATAAACAGTTCGTCCGCGAATACCTCGAAACTCTCGATTGGGACAAAACGCCGCCCGCACCTTCGCTCCCCGACGAGGTCGCCGACGCAACCTCCGAACGCTACCTAAAAGCCTACGAATTGTTAACCGGCGAAAAACTGATCGCGGATTAATTGACAATTGTAAATTGTGGAATTGTTAATTGGGAGTATCTACAACCAATTTACAATCTGAACGATTTACAATGGACAATTATTTACGTCGTTCGAGCACTTCGATCTCGTCGCCAAGATTTATCGACGCACCGGGATTTTCAGGAATCAGGTTTTCGCCGAAGAGAACCGCGTTTGGGGTTTGACCTATCGCTTCAAGCTTGCCCGGAAACACGTCTTTTGCCATTCGGAAGGTCGCAAGCGTTTTGAGCGGATCCTTGCCGGCGAACTCGCCCTTCG
>JBGTKQ010000014.1:0-13556 GCA_041744555.1 Pyrinomonadaceae bacterium | reverse complement strand
TAACTCTTCTATTGTCTTACCGAAATAGCCGACACCCGCATTGTTAACCAAAATATCCAGTCCGCCAAATTTCCTTACGCATTCATCCAGCATCATCCGCACCTGGTCTTCGCTGCGGACATCGCAAACCTCGCCTTCGACTGAACCGCTAGCCGAAAGCCTCTCAAGGGCCTGTTTGAGATCAGCCTCGTCCCGGCCGCAGATCATTACTTTCGCTCCTTCATTCAGAAGAGCTTCAGCGACCGCGTAACCAATTCCTTTCGTTCCGCCTGTTACTATTGCAACTCGTCTATCAACGTTCATAACTTTCGTTTCAACAGATCATTCACAACCTTCGGATTGGCTTTCCCTTCGGATGCCTTCATCACTTGCCCGACAAAGAATCCAAATAATTTTTCGTTCCCACCGCGATAACCCGCCACCTGTTTCTCATTGGCGGCGATGACCTCATCGACTATCTTTTCGATCGCCGATTCATCCGATATCTGTTCAAAGCCTTTTTCAGCGATCACTACCGGTGCCGGCTTCCCGCTCGCAAACATTTCTGCAAATACTTCCTTCGCTTGGTTATTGTTGATAGCGCCCGCCGTTATCGTGTTAATCAACTCCGCAAGGTCTTCAGCACTAACCAGACTTTCGCTCGCCGACCGTCCCGAATTGTTCAGCTCGCGGGTAAACTCACCGAGCACCCAATTTGCCGCCAATTTCGGATTTGCGGTTATCCGAGCAACCGTTTCGAAAAACTCGGCGTAATCTTTTTCGCTGACTAGTTGAGAAGCATCCGAATATGAAAGCTCGTACGTCTCGATATAGCGATCACGCATCGTATCCGGCAACTCCGGCATGACGGCCCGAATCCTCTCAACAAACTCCGGTGCGATCACCAACGGCTGCAGGTCAGGTTCCGGGAAATAGCGATAGTCGTGTGCGTTTTCTTTTGAACGCATTACACGGGTTTCCTGTTTCTGTTCGTCCCAAAGCCGCGTTTCCTGATTCACCGGTTCGCCGGCTTCGTGTGCCTTGATCTGCCGTTCGATCTCGAACTCGATCGCCTTTTGCATGAAACGAACCGAATTCAAATTCTTTAGCTCTGACTTATTGCGAAACTCTGTCTCGCCGATCTTTCGCACCGAAACGTTCGCCTCGCAACGAAGATTTCCCTTCTCCATATCGGCATCGCTCGCACCAACCCATTGCAAAACGCGGCGGATATGATTAACGTAATCGTAAGCTTGCCACGACGTGCGAAAATCCGGCTTCGTGACGATCTCGCCAAGCGGCGTTCCGGCTCGGTTCAGATCGACATAAGAATACTTATCAGTTTCCGGCAGACCTTCGTGAACGTTCTTTCCGGCATCTTCTTCGAGATGCATACGTTCGATGCCGATCTTCATCGGTTTCCAGTTCACAGCGTGCCCGCTCTCGTCACGGTCGGCGGTCATTATCGTCAACTGTCCGTTGGCTGAAAACGGCTTGTCATATTGCGAGATCTGGTAGCCCTTTGGCAGATCAGGATAAAAATAATTCTTTCGTGCAAAGATCGACGTTTCTTGTATCTCAAGCCCAAGGGCAAGCGCCGCACGAGCCCCAAGCTCGATCACGCGCCGATTCAGAACCGGCAACGCTCCGGGCAACCCGAGGCAAACAGGGCAAGTATTTGAATTCGGATCGCCGCCGGTTTCGACCCGACAGCCGCAAAATATTTTCGTTTCCGTCGCAAGTTGGGTATGGATCTCCATACCAATAACGGCCTCCCAACCTGGTTTCATAAATTATTTACAGCATTTGTCAGATGTTCTTCAACAAAGGCGTTAAGGCTTTGCCCGTTGGTCTTGGCCTTTTTAAAGAGCTTGCTGTGGAGTTGCGGAGTCATGCGGACGACAAAATTGCCGGAAAACGGACGATCCGGATCTTCCTTTCGCTTGCGGCAAAACTCCAGATATTCATCGACCGAAGCCTTCATTTCACGCTTCAGTTCCGTGATCGACCTTCCCTGAAAGGTGATCACATCGCGCGTGTTGATCACTTCGCCATGCAAGAATTGTCCGTCTTCGTCATATTTTATGACCGCTTCGTAACTCTTATATTTCATTGTTCACTACACCGCTCTCAATTATTAATCGGCGAACAGCATTCATGGTTCCACTATCCATCTTTTCCAACATCATCGGCTTTTGAAAGATCCCACGGATCCCGTTAAGTTCGACCCGCGTTCTATCTCCTGAATTCGAGACGATACCATTCAAAGCCTTTAGGATCGAAACCGCCGTATTCCAAGAAACAGGCTCAGACTTCCGCCCTTCGACGAGCGCCCGAAATATCTTTTTCTGTCGATTATTCATACCGAATTTTAGTATCGATCAGTGATACTCAAAAATCAAAGGACAGATTTACCGCCGCACGAAGCGAAAATTCGAACGTCGTCTAAGCGTTGGAGCATTCCAAATTGCGCTTGAAAGCCCGCCCGGCTCGTAATAGACGAATCCGCCTGCGGCTCGCCATGTGACCGTCTGATGGCCTCGCCGCGGCGTTCGCCGATACAGTTGGCGGTAAGAACCGTTGTTGAGGTATCCGCCGTAATATGATGTAAAAGGTCCCGGCCCAAGAATCAATTGGTAGCTTTCATTCGATTGCCGCGGATACGCGTTGTAAGCCAGGGTGGCCTCACGCTCCGCTTGTTCCTTTCGGAGTCGAGCAGACAATTCCTGCGTGTTCTTGATGTATGCAATACGGTCGGTTTCGATCTCTTCCGGTGATGGCATTCCAAGCCGTTTATAGCTCTCAAGATATTCTTTCTCAGCAGCGACTCGGCGGTCGCGAAACTTGCTTAGATCTTTATTCGAAACGCTTGTCGTCTGCCCGAAAGCTGATCCACTGAGGAGCAAAAAACAAAATAGAACCAACAGATTTTTGTAAAACATAAAGCCACCTTCCGATGGCCTCATTCTAACATACGATCTTTCGATTAAAGTACGCCGCTAGAATCCAATTGCCAGACCCACGCGCCCGTTGGCTCCGGAGGTACGGAATCCGTTCTCGAAATATTCGTTATCGAACACATTCTCGATCGTGCCGAAAAGGCGAAGGTCGTACTTGTCGCTTCCGAGTTTAAAAGCATACCCGGCCGTAAGATCACCTCTTCGATTTCCGCCGAACCGATAAACGTAAGTTCGAAACACCGAATTGCTGAATATCGGCGCAAGGTATGACGACGAAACGAGCAGATCGAAGTTTACCCAGAACTTTTTGTACCGCTGGGTCGCTACCATTGTGAACTGATGCTCAGGAATCCCGAGCGTCGAAACAACCCCGCTTCCCGAAACCTGCGGCGTACGCTGATCGCTATTCGTGAACGTGTAAGAAGTGAAAATATCGGTCGAGCGTGTCGCTTTGATATCCGCACTAAATTCGCCCCCGCGTGCGATGCCGCCTTTCTGATTTTCATAGCCACCGAAAGGACGTGGCGTTGCACCGATATTCGGAACAACGTTTCCGTAGCCAATGATGTCCGTCAGCTTTGTATAGAAATAAACGGCGGTCAGCTTTACCTTTTCTTTTGCCAAATACTGCTCGATCCCGCCGTCGAAAGCGACAGTTTTTTCGGGCGTTAAGTTCGGATCGCCAAGTGCAACGAAATTCGGCGTGCCAAAACTGCTGTAAAAGGTTCCGTATCTCTCATAAAGCGACGGCACGCGATAGCCGTTTCCGACGTGCGCTCGGATCTTGGTTCCGCTCGAGCGAAAGAAGTACGAACCCGATCCATCGAATGTGTAGGCCGATGGCGGATCGGCAAGTGTCAGATTTGCGTATGGCGCATTCGTTAAGCTAAAGCGCGGATCATTCAGCTTAAAGAATTGGGCTCGAAATCCACCGGCTAATTGCAGCCGACCGCCGAGCAAGCTGACCAAATCCTGTGCAAAGATCGTGTTGCTAGATTGAAATGCGTCTGTCGAAAAATTACCCGTTCCGGTCGGCGTAAGTCCGTCGTTCCCGAATTTTTCGTGTTCAAATTCATAACCGAACTTGAGGTCGTGGATCGTGTCCGGCGTCCAATTCAATGTCGCATTTGCGGTCTGGATCAAACCGTCAAAAAATGAGGTCGCGCCGTTGTCATTCCGCCGCCGGGTCGTCAGGCCTGAATAGTAGCCGTTCACGCTTAGTTCATCTGAAAACGCGTGTGACAATGAAAAAACGCTGCTTAAGAATCGCGACTTTTGAATCGCGTCCGGGTCGTTTGCATCAGCGACAAAGTTCGTGCCTTCCGTGGCGTCGATTATCGTGCGGTTTGTTGTCGGCAAAGTCCCGAAAGTGTCAGGGCTCGAATTCAATCGCACCGATGCGTCCGAAAAGAAAAATCGAGCCGACATATTCGTTCTTTCTATCGGCCTGAAATCGAAACGCGGTTGGAAGTTGGTGTTGGATGCATTATCTTCGCCATCGATCCCCTTCGTGTAAGCCGTTCGTGAGACGCCCAGGTTGAACCCGAATTTCTCGCTGCCGTAGCTCGTATTTCCGCGAAATCGTCCGAGGCCAAGACCGCCTAAGGCTCCGGAAACCTGTCCGTGCCATCCGCTCTGCGCTTGCGGCGTTATGAAATTGACTGTCCCACCGATCGAGTTCGTGCCATAAAGCGATGAGCCCGAACCGCGAAGAACTTCAACACGACTAACGCTGGTCAGCGTAATGTCGCCCAAGAAAGGTGATGCATCGCCGGTGATCGCCGCAGCATCGCGAAGCCGCACGCCGTCGAGCAGAATTGCCGTGTCCTGATTGCGAAGCCCGCGCGTTTTGATCGTCGCCGTTCGTCCGAATCCGCCAAGTTGTTGAATGCGAAATCCCGGAATGCTTCGTAGAGATTCGACCAGACTAAAATCCGCCCGCTCGCGCATCTCCTGACCGCCGATCACGTTAACAGTCTTGGAGACTTCGTCGATCGGCTGTGGCAGATCGGCTGAAACTGTGACGATTTCGCGAATAGTTTGTGGAGTCGGTGAAGATGTAGCGACCGGATCGGTTTGTGCCGAAACGCCGAGTGCGCTGAAAAATATAAAGATCAATAAAATGCTGTTTTTCATTTTGTCCTCTTCCGCCCATCGCGGAATGGTTAATGCCAAGACAAACGTGCAAAGTTCCCGACTTTAACGGTTGCGTGGGCAGTGTTGGAATTTCACCAAGCTTCCTTTGCTTCGAGTGTCAACATGTTTGGGATTCCGCCTTTAGGCGGCAAGGCCAGCTAAAGCTGGAACGCCGAACTTTAATAAACCGCTGTTACCCTAACGTTCCCGCTCGCCGGATGCTTATCCAGCAACGCTGTAACTCCAAAAACTTCCCTGATGTTCGATTCCGTCAAAACTTCAGCGGGCGGCCCGGCGGCGAAGATCGTTCCTTGTTTCAATAACACGATCTTGTCCGCAAATTCTGCTGCGAGATTCAGATCGTGGGTGATCACAACTGCAGAATTTTCCGCTTCGCGACACCTTCGCCGGACGAGTCGAAACATCATCGCCTGATGGGCAAGATCGAGATTTGCCGTCGGCTCGTCAAGTAATAAGATCTTTGCATCGGTTGCGATCGATCTTGCCAAAACGACCCGCTGGCGCTCGCCACCCGAAAGTTCGTTCATCAAACGATCGCCGAAATTCGCCAGATCACATTGTTCTAAAGCCTTAACTGCAAATTCTATGTCTTCGGTCGATTCCCAACCGAAAGCCGAGCCGCTCGCAAACCTTCCGGACAAAACGAACTCAACAACCGTCACGGGAAATTTGGTCTCGTTCTCCTGTGCAACAACCGCAATTCGCTTTGCGATCTCACGACGCGAAAATGAAGCCAACGGAATTTCGTCCAATTCGACAGTTCCAAACGAAGCCGGTTTTGCTCCATTTAAAGCCTTGATCAGCGTCGTCTTCCCTGCACCGTTCGGACCAAGTAAACCGATCACCTCGCCGTCGTCCAACACAAACGAGATGTTCCGAAGCACTTCGCACGGGCCGTATCGAATCGAGATGTCTTTTACTTTCAACATTTGCCATCAAAACACTTAATAATTATTTAATTAGTAATTACTAATTAGCTCGTCGCAACAAATAGATAAACAGAGGTGCTCCGATAAGTGCGGTTATCGCTCCGACGGGCAATTCTCTCGGAGCGATCGCCGTTCGTGCGACAGTGTCGGCGAGCACAACAAAGATCGCTCCCACGATCGCAGACATTGGAACTACAAGTCGGTTGTCGCTGCCGATCGCAAGGCGAACGAGATGCGGAACGATCAACCCTACATAACCGACCGAGCCACTTGCCGCTACTGCCGTTCCGACGAGCAAACTCGCCATTCCGAACACGATCATTCGTACCCGCCCGACTTCAACGCCGAAATCAAAAGCATCGCGCTCACCGACCATCATCAGATTTAATGCACGTGCTTGCGACGAAAGCACGATGGTTCCGATAGTCGCCGCCGCTAGCGTCATGTAGAAACCGTCGTAGGTCGCCTGTGAAAGATCGCCGAGAAGCCAAAAAGTGTAACCGCGAAGCCGCGCAGCATCTAGCAAACTGGTCAGCAGAACGATTATCGACGAAAGAAACGTCGTGACGATCACGCCCGACAGCACCAGCCGCTCGACGTTCATTCCCGTCCGGCTTTTCGCCATTTGATAGACGGCAAATGTTGCAATTCCGGCACCCGCAAAAGCCAGCAACGGCCTGGCGAATCCGTAACCATCAAGAAAAACGAACGCTACGAGCGTTCCAAGTGCGGCTCCGTTCGACACTCCTAACAGATAAGGTTCTGCCAACGGATTTCTGAGCAATGCCTGCAACGCTGCACCGGCTACCGCTAAACTCGCCCCGACACAAGCTCCGAGCAAGATTCGCGGCAGGCGAATATCGAACAATATCGCCCTGCCCTGAACGGTCATTTCAAAGATCGAGACGCTCTCGCTGCCAAGCAGCATTGATGCAGCCAATGTTACCGCCAAAGCCGCGATCAGAACGAACCATATTATTTTTCGACTTTTCAAAACTGGTAGCTTGCAGCTTATAGCTGATAGCCGTTCCTAAACTTTTACTTGTCCAAAAAATCGGCGATCTTTTCGATCGCATCAACCAGACGTGGGCCGGGCCGCGAAAGAATGTCAGCGTTTACTCGAATTATTCGTCCGTTCTTCACCGCTTTCGAATTGTTGAACACAACGTTCGGCCCACGATTGTCCTCGCTGTCGGAAAGAATTATCACGTCCGGGTTCATCGCCAATGCCGTCTCTTTGCTGATCTTCGGATATCCGCCGCTAATGTTTTTGGTAAGCGAGACGCCGCCCGCACGTTCGATCAACTCCGTCATAAATGAATCGCTGCCAACGGTGAACAACGGCTCATTCGATATTTGGAGAAATACGTTTGGACTCTCGGCTGAAGCGATCTTGGTGTCTACGACGCGAACGCGACGCTCGAATTCCCTAGCCGCCGCGTATGCCTTTTCTTTCGTCAAGAACATATCGCCTAAACGACGGATCCGAGCTGGAACATCCTCAACTTTCTTAACGTCCAACACATAGACCGCGATCTGCTGTTTCTCCAGCAAAGATGCGAACGATTCAAGCTGCGAGGCGGTCGATACCAGTACGAGCTGTGGCTCAAGAGCGACGATCGCCTCGATATTCGGCGTCTGCGTATCGCCGATCTTTTGGATCTTTTCGGCCTCTTCCGGAAAATTACAATAGCTCGTCACACCGACCAGCCGATCGCCGCCGCCCGCTGCAAAGACCATTTCCGTTATACTCGGAGCGAGAGCAATTACCCGATTCAGAGGAACCGGTATTCTGACCTCGCGGCCGAGATCATCTTTGAAGATCCCTGACACCGGCCCATCGAGCACCGGTTCCTGCGTTTCGCAGCCCGTAAGATATAAGGCACCCGTAAAAAGCCATAAAATGACGAAGAAACGTGCGAAACGATAGATGTTTTGTTCAGTTCGATCCATTCGAAAATCTAAAATCACAAATTTGAAAAGCACGATCCAAGATCAGAAAAACGCCCTGCTTTTCTATACCCGCAGTTAACACGGACAAGAAAAACAGGGCGCTGAATATCGCCATTGTTCGCCTGTCGTGTTTTTACGCGAAACACGCTTTCGGCAAAATGCTGCTGTGTGGCGACCTGACTTATCGGCTAAATAACCGAATCACAGTGACGCGATCGTGCGGGATTGTTCACCCGGCTTCGCCTTGAACTTTAATAGCAGCGTTTTACTTTGAAAGAGTAAGTTGCAAATTATTACGCCGTGATAGTGGAATGTCAACCTGATCACATCGACACTTACCGCGGGAAGAACACATTTTTCACAGCTCGGATCGTGTTGCAGTGGATCTCGACCGTGTCGTTAATATCTGCAGCATAGCCGCCACTCATTGTTGTCACGATCGGAACTCCGAGATCTTTCGCAAACTTGAGCACCATTTCATCCCGTTGAAAAAGGCCACCGATCGTCAATCCAAGTCGGCCGAGCTTGTCATTTTCGTACGGATCGGCGCCGGCAAGATAAAAGATCACGTCCGGATCGTGCGACCTTATGCGGGTCAATGCCTGCTCAAGCGTTTCAAGATACTCTGCATCGCCTGTCTTATCTTTCAGCTCAATATCGAGCGAAGAACCCTGTTTGAAGAGGGGATAATTCTTTGCTCCGTGCATCGAAAATGTAAATACTTCGGGCGAACCACGAAAGATATACGCCGTGCCGTCTCCCTGATGGACATCAAGGTCGATGATCAAAAAGCGTTTCGCCAGGCCTTCTTTTTGCAATACTTTGATCGTGACCGCGACGTCATTCAAAACGCAAAACCCTGCTCCGTGATCTGGATACGCATGGTGCGTTCCGCCAGCGAGATTTGACGCAACGCCAGATCGTAAACAGTCCTTGCCAGCACTGATCGTCCCTGAGATCGCATGAAACGACCGCCGAACAAGCGATTCCGACCACGGCAATCCAAGTTTCCTTACCTCTTTGTCGGTGAGAGTTCCTGATACAAGCCGCGAAATATAGTCATCTGTGTGGATCAATAATAGATCTTCGGTCGACGCCGGTTCCGGTTCGATAAGTTCATCAATATGCAAAGTTCGTTCTGCCAGCAGCAAATCACGGACGAGCTCAAACTTGCGTATCGGAAAGACATGAGCATCGCCAATGTCGGCAAAGTAATAAGATGAGTAGTAAATTCGGTAGTCGCCCATTCACGATTATTTTAATTGTTAAGGACGGCGATCGGCAAAATCGCATTTGGGAAGCTATAAATAATCCTTTACCTTTAAAGCGTTTCAAGATAATATTTTTCCTAGTTCAAGCAACCGGCCAACGGAGGACACGCATCATAGCCGCCGACGAAGTTATACAATCCGATCTAAGCTTTCCGGGAGTTACTATGGAGTCGAATACGGCCGTGTTCGAAAACGAAGTTGGACTTGCATTTGGGAATACTGAAATTCTCAATGCGAATGCCACCGTTGTTAAACCTCAGATCCAGACCGCGGTTGCGGCTGACGCACCCGATCTTGAACTGTGTAGGCTTGCGACGGACGGGAACATCGCCGCGTTTGAGTTGCTCTACGAACGATATCACCGCCGAACTTACTCGCTTTGCCTTCGAATGACGAGTAGTCCGACCGAGGCGGAAGATCTAACGCAAGAGGTTTTCATTCAGTTATTTCGGAAAATATCGAGTTTCCGTGGCGATTCCGCATTTTCAACGTGGCTCCACCGGCTAACGGTGAATCAGGTATTGATGCATTTCCGCCGCCGAAGTGTTAAGAACGAGAAAGTTTCGGAAGATGGCGAGATACCCGAACAGACGGTCGTTGGCACAGCAAATCCGAATAAGATGCAGGTGATCGATCGGATCGCTCTCCGAAGTGCGATCGCGGAATTACCGAAGGGCTACAAGAGCGTTTTTATACTGCACGATGTTGAAGGATATGAACACGAAGAAGTCGCACGTCAGCTAGGCATTTCGGTTGGCACGTCGAAATCACAGCTTCACAAGGCTCGGCTCAAGCTTCGAGGGTTGCTGATAAAGCAGCCTAAATAGAACAAATAGATCTTAACGATTGCACGAGCGGGATAAGACATCTTGTTCGTGCAAAATTTTGCCCGGCAAATTGAACGATTTTTGGGAAGCGGTAGGCAACTATCCCGCCCGGCGGACAATCTATTAGTTTGTCGATCAAGGGGAAATCAATAAGTCTTACAGAGGCGGTCATTAAAAATAGGCCGCTCGGATCAATTGTCATGAATTGCCAAGATTGTCAGGAGTTCATTAGCCATTACCTTGACGGCGAATTGGATGCACATATTTCATCCGCCGTGTCATCGCATTTATCGGTTTGCGATGAGTGTGTAGGGCTGTTCGACGATTTTTCGGCGATCCTTGCAAACTGTGGCCCGACCGGTCTGGACGCAGACGCAATACCGAATCCGCGTGCGATGTGGTGCAGGATCAACAACGTAATTGAATCCCAGATCGAACATAAGCCGGAACCCGAGCCGGTCAAGCAAGGGCTTTTCGCTCGTGGTTGGAGTCTGACTTTTTCACAAGTTGGTGCGGCTGTTCTGGGCATAGCGTTGATCAGTTCTCTATTGACTGTTGTCGGAATTCGAAACTATTTTGAGCCGACGGGCGACGATTTCACGACCCGTTCAAAGGAATCGCAAACGACGTTTGAAAAAGTGTTGAGCAAGATCGGGCTGATCGATAGCCCTGAGGTCGCACGTGAAAAAAGAGTAGGCGAACAACGTGCGGTCATCGATTATTGGACGCAACGGGTGCAAGTGAAACGCGGGCAGTGGGACGCGAAGATGCGAGACGCGTTTGATCGAAATGTGAACGAGATAGATCAAGCCGTTCATGAATATACCCGGCAATTGGAGACCGATCCGAACGATGATCTTTCGGGCGAAATGCTCGATTCGGCCCTGAACGAGAAAATGAATTTATTAAGGGAGTTTGCCGAACTTTGATCCGCCTCAGAATGATCATCCCGTTAAAAATTTCGCTTTTATCAGCAAATCCGATCAAGACTACGGTCGTTTCATTATTGAGCGTAGTTTTTTTCTTTGCGCTCTCTGCAAATGACATCAGTGGACAGAAACGGTTCTCAAAATCGTATCCTGCGGGGCAAAATGTTCGGCTTGAATTAACGAACCGCTCCGGCACAGTCACCGTCGAAGGCTGGAATAAACAAGAGATAAACATCTCGGCATATCTTGAAGCTCCGGCCGCGACGCTCGTTCCGCAAAGCCTCAGCGGGACGATCTATTTGAATCTGGTCAAGGACAATCAAGGACGAGCCGACGTTGGAAATGTCAATTTCACGATCAAGGTTCCGTATAGCACAAGCGTTGATATAGAAACACGGATCGGCAATCTATCGGTTTCGAACATCCGCGGTTCGTTGGTCCGCGCTCACATCACGAGCGACGGTGACATAACGCTAACTAATATCGCTGCTTCGGCAGTATCCGCTCAGAACGGCATTGGCGACATCTTTTTTGACGGCGAAATTCAGACCGGCGGTAATTATCGTTTCAGCTCAGTTCGCGGAAGCATAAATCTTCGCATTCCGTTCAATTCGTCGTTCAAACTTGTCGCAACTGCACCTTCGACGCGGAGCATCGATCTTGGCCCGTTCAACGGCGGTAGTATGCGCCTTGTTGGCGACGGCCGACGCATTGCCGGACAGGCTGGAAGCGGGGAAGCTACAATGAACATAATGAATCAACGCGGAAATATCGCTTTCATTCGACGATAAAGCACTAAAGCCGAACGAACTGCCCAACAGAAAACCCTTGCAAATACCTGTTCCGGGCGTGTATTCTTTAGTTGGTCTTCGCTCGGGCCGCCATCTTCAATTCCCTCCTCAATTTTATGAATATCAAGACAGCCCTAGTCGCCATCGTTTTCGTATTGTCGTTAGGCTTTCCGGCGTTTGCCCAGCAAACAGGCACGATCAAACGCACCACCGTTAAGTCCGATCGTCTTCCTTTTGGCGTCGGCGGCACGCTTGCGGTCGTTGGCGCTCCGTTGGGAACAATAGAGGTCGAGGGTTGGTCGAAGAACGAGGTCGAGATCACTGCCGAGATCGAACTTGAAGCAGCGAACGAAGCAGATCTTGCAAAACTGTCTTCCATAGTCGGTTTTGTGCTTGATGAGAGTTTGGGCCGAACGGGAATCACTAGCGTCGGGCCGATCGACAAGAGATCCGTTAAAAAGCTGGATAAAAACTTCCCGAAGCATCTGATCGGCGTGCCCTTCACGATAAATTATTCGATCAAAGTGCCGCGTTATACTGATCTTCAGATCGATGGCGGCAAAGGCGATCTTCGAATCTCTGCGGTCGAGGGCACACTTCGCGTCAATGTATTGGAAGGAAGTTCGACGATCGATCTCGTCGGCGGCAGCCTTATGGGCACGTTCGGCGTGGGTTCCGTAAATATTACCATACCGAGCCGTAGCTGGCGGGGCCGGTTTGCTGAGGTCAATCTCGCGAACGGTGATTTGAAAGTAAATCTCCCGACCGGCTTGAACGCGGAGTTCGACGCAAGCATTCTGCGGACCGGAAAGATCGAGAATCTCTTCAGCTCATTCACGCCGCGGGAACGCAAAGGCGAATTTACCGAACAGTCGATCGTTGCTAAATCGGGAACCGGTTCCGTTCCGCTCAAATTCACCGTCGGCGACGGGAATATAATCATCAACGAGATAATCAAACCTTCTTAGTTTGGAGTTCCAGCTTTAGCTGGCCCGTCTTCGTTTGGAGTTCCAGCTTTAGCTGGACCTTCTTGAATTTCAAGAACCGTCATCGTAACATTTGCCCTTGATCTGGAAAGATCGAGGGCATTTTATGTACAACTGGCGGAAACTTAGCGAGAAGCAGCGCAACGAAGTAATGGAGTACCGAAGAATTCGAAGGCTCCCGATGCACTCTCCGCCGCACTTCGACACAGACCAGACCTGCCAGTTCATCGTCACCGCGGCGAACTACGAACACAAGCCAATTGTCGGAAAAACCTCCGAGCGAATGTTTGAATGTGCCCAAGCATTACTTGCGATCTGCGGGGAGCTTGAGGTTCTCGTCTATGCGTGGTGTTTATTGCCGAATCATTATCATCTCTTGCTTAAGACCAATCGTATCAAGGAACTCCGTCAGGCAATCGGTCGATTCAACGGAAAAAGTTCGTTCAAGTGGAACGGCGAGGACGATGCTCGTGGGCGCAAGGTGTGGCACAATTGTTTTGAACGAAAGATGCGCTCCGAACGCCATTACTTTGCATCACTGAACTACGTTTTGAACAACGCTGTACACCACGGATATGTTGAAAAATGGCAGGATTGGCCGTGGTCAAATGCGGGTGAATATCTTGAAGATGTTGGTCACGAACAGGCGGCGGAAGTATGGAAGAAGTATCCTGTTCTTGATTATGGATCGAAGTGGGATATTGATTGATGTTGGGAGTTCCGCCTTGGGCGACGCTTAGTTTATTAACCTGAGCCAGCTAAAGCTGGAACTCC
>JBGTKQ010000013.1:0-16463 GCA_041744555.1 Pyrinomonadaceae bacterium | reverse complement strand
TGTTGAATATGCAAAATATTTGAACTTGTTCATTTTATTCTCCTGTCTATATTTACGTTTTCTATGGAGAACCGTTCCTGAGAACTTGCTTGGCTTTTATTATTTCGCCTCGCTTCCGGTATTGCTTGATTTCTAATCTCGTTGGAGTCAAGCCGCCTGTCGCGTGCGGGCATATCTTTCAGAAACCCAACATTCTTTTGGGCATCTAATGCTATAAATCGCAGGTTTTCAAATCGGTTCTTATCAATCGGAGTTCCAGCTTTAGCCGGCGTTTCCGAATATTCGAAGAGAGCACGCTAAAGCGTGAACTCTAAACTTTTCTTAAGCGGCTGCCGGGGCAGCGTCGCCGTGATGTTCACCTGAGTGCTCATCGTCGTGGTGATCATCATGGTCATGCGTAACTTCGCTGATGTAGATCGACGAAAGCAACGTGAACACAAGCGTCTGCACAAATGCGACGAAAACCGCGAGAACCAATAACCCGGCCGGCACCAAGATCTGGGTGTACGGCGGATAAAGGTTGGTGAACTGCAAATAGATCATTTCGTCCGCGAACATGTTGGCGAAAAGACGCACACCGAGCGTCAACGGGCGGATCAGATTACTGATAAGTTCGATCGAAAACACCAGCGGCGTGATAAATATCGCCATCAAAAGCGGAAGCTTTGGGCCGGCAAGATGGCCGAAATGCTTGATCAGGCCGTTTTCGCTGATGCCGACGTAGTTGTAGTAAACGAACGACGCAATACCCAAAGCAAAGGTAACGTTGACCGACGCGGTCGGTGCCATAAATAGCGGAAAAGTTCCCATCAAATTTGATATCAGAACCAAAACCGCAAAGGTAGCGACGATCGGGAAATAACGAAATCCTCTTTCGCCGATCACGTCCACAACCACCTTCTTTATAGCGAGATAACCGGCCTCGAGCGTAAGTTGTCCGTTTTTCGGATCTTCATCAGAGAGCTTGCCTTTGAGAAGCCCGATAACAGCAACCGATAAGATACACGCGATGACAAACATGATCGTGTACCAAGGGATCGCGTTCTGGGCCGTATACGGTTCGCCGAAAACGGCTTCTGGCGTAGTTCCAAAGTTTTGGAAAAAGGCGGTCCACCACTTATGAGTGGTCTGCATTTGAATCTGATGGAGCGGCTCGCCCAGATAATGGTTGATAAATTCAACAAGAAGCGGTGTGTGATGTTCTGCGGAACCTGCGAATAAAAGCATTTTTAACGATTGCGTGCCATAGGTCGGACACGTTCAATAATTGTTATTTTCCGTTTAGTCCGGTAAAAATTCGTATCAATCCGTCAACTACGGTCGCGAGCCCAAAACCCGCAATTCCTAAGATCAGCGGAACTATCGGCAACATGCCACTTGCATAAATGATTCCGATGACCGAAGCAAGTGCGAAATATCGTCCAATGAACTTCAAACCGACGATCTTCGACCCGTGGCCTTCGGCCGCTGCCCCTAAGACATTCCTCAGCGTTACTCTTAGCCAGTAATAATTGCCAAAAGCTAGGCCCGTTCCGACCAGAAATCCTAAGCCAAAAACTACAGAATGAACCAACGCTCCGGCAATTCCACCAACCACGCCAAGTACGGCCATGACAACCAGTATTCGGTCGTGCGACGGAGGCATCGGATCTTCAGGGCTTTGGCCCATTGGCTCGGCTCCGTCATTCATTCAAACCCTAAATTTTACTAAGTTTTTGGCGCAATATCAAAGCGGGCGCGTAGATTCGTCGGATTCTGAGGCTGTTGAAACTTTGGTGTGTTGCTTGATGGGTGTATTAGCTTCTGGCAAAGGCGGAACTTTTTGCTTGTCATTCTCGGCGGCGGCCTGCTCAAGAAGTGAACGTGGAGCCGATGATGTGGTTTTCAGCAATTGCGTGTTTATTCGGACAAGTTGGACAAAACCGATGACCGAACCGAGAACGATTCCGCCAACGATGCCCCAAGGCGAACTGCCCAGTACCGTATCGACCAGCCAACCAAAGACCATCATCAACCCGACCGATCCAAAGAACATTATGCCGGCGGACCAAGCTAGCCCCGACATTCGAATGGTTTCGGCGGTCGTTGGTGCGAAATATTCGGGTGTGTGGTCAGACTTGCTCCTTGGCTGATAAGCTTCAGATTCGTTAGTGGTTCCGTCTTTTGAGACCGCTGGTTCCGTTGTCAGAACGAGCGGATGCCGGTCCGTGATCGCGAACGGATCTAGCGATTCCGCAGGCTTTTCAGGCATTTTCAAGTCGAGAAACGAACCGATAGCAGCAGCCGATATTGCATCGGCCGAGCTTTGTCCGGTGTCGTCTGAATCTGCATCGAGGAGACTTTTGATCATTCTTCGGGAACCGCTCCCAGTAGTACAAACAATTTATCTTGTATCTCCGGGTTTGTCACCAATTTGCCGTGAGTTTCGCATTGAAAGATCTCGCCGGCGAGCGGGAGCACGTTCGGTTTACCGTTCGCAATTAGATTAGCGGCGGTGAGTGAAGTCTTTGTAACAGTTCCGTCGCCAACGGAATAAATAACGGATTTGAGTGAATCGGCACCAAAAGCTTTTCCGAGCGAGGAGGTGAATGGCGCCGCGTTGAATTGAGACAACCACTTGTCCTTCTTCTCGGAACGTCTAAGGACAAGGGCCGTTGCCGTTTCTTTACAGTCGCCGCCCATTAGGTAAAAACTGACCGGAACTTTTGACGCCGTATTCGCGTTCAGAGCTTCTTGAAAACGCTTTGCACGGCTCAAGACCGCCCGGAAATACGCCTTCGCATTATTCTGCTCGGCCGCAGTGAAATTTTTTGCGAACTTTTTTCCGTTCCAGATATCCCAACCGTATTCTTCCCAAGTGTTTGGATCATAAATGTCGATCGGAATCGGCTTCAGTTCCTCGTCGTAAGCAAATACAGCACCATTGTGTGGAAGCAATTGATAGGCAGACGGAATCGTAAAAATATCTACGCTACTAATGTCGCGAACGAAAGGAAGATTGATACCTCCGCCGATATACGAATAGCCTTCGATCAATAAGCGCAGCGACGAAACGGATCCTTCGTTCGGCGTTCCGAGCAAAAATATTTTGTTGAAATGCGGAGCTCCGGACCAGTTTGGCTTGATCGTGCCATTTGGGATGTCCGAACCGCCGTACATCGCGGCATAACGGGAGATCAACCCGCCCATCGAATGAGCCACAACGTTGAATTTCAATCGCGGTCGGCCGAGTTTCTTTTTTAGCTCTTCGATCTTCTTAATCAACAACTGAGCGCTTTCGACATTATCTCGCCGCCAATCGTAAGGAAAAACGAAAAAGGTATCGACGTGGTCGCCGGCCTTTGCTTCGTCCCACTTAACTTCGCGATAGCCGGCACGGTTTGTCAGCCCATCAATAAGTCGATCGTATATTTCCACCTCGGGCAACAATCGGGCGATCTTGACCGCACGTAAGATATCCCGAGCCTCAAGGTTATCCACGTTCGCAGCGATGTTCGGCGTTATTGGCAAGCGAATATCGTCGTCCTTATTTCTTCGAGTCGAGAACCAAACCTGCTTGCCGGTCTTTTTGTTATAAAGATCCGATCCGGTCGTGCCCGGAATGACGATCACAGGCGGTTTTCCTGTCTTCGGGATCGGGTTTTCGGACGCCTTTTCCTGGGTATATACTGCGGACGCGGCGAATGTAATGCAGAGCAATAGCCGAAAAAAGTTTTGGTTGATTCTAAGCTTCATGCTCACGTTCGATGCGAAATACTCTATTTCAGCGCGAAAAAAGATAATAGCATCATTGAATTCGAATCCTCTATTTATTGACGATATTGGTCTTTTGGGGCGAAACCATCACATAAACCGTTCCTCGCCATTCGATAGTTCGCGAAAACAACGCGGCAATGCAATTCACCAAGAATAATGCAGGCGTAACCAACCAAAGCACGTTATGAGCGAAAAGTTGGCGCTTGATCTGTGGGGCGTGGTGGCCTAAAACTAGTAAAATGGCTTGGAGGCGAATAGTCGATTTAGCGATACTAAAAATAGATACTAGAACCAAAACCAACAAGGATATCCACACGGAAAGTGTATTCTGCGGGCTAAATAATACGATCGCAAAAGCAGCGATAATAACACCGCAGAACAGTGCCGAACCGAAGAATGACAACAACCAAAGATACTGCGCATATACCCGCGTTATCTTCATTTGACGGGTCGTAAATTCAAATAAATCGCGGAGTGTACTTGTGCCGATCGAATGCGTAATAGCTTGCGGCACAAAGTGTATCTGCAAGCCAGCGGCGTTCATTGCCCTCGTTACCGTAAAATCATCGGAAACCGTGCCGTGCCATTCCTCTCGTATCTTAAGACGTTCAAAAAGGTCACATCGTATGGCCATCGAACCGCCCCAACAGAAATTACTTTTCGTATTCGGGCCAAGCGAAGAAGCGACTGAAGCGTTCCAGATACTGAGGAGCTCGGAAGCGAATGTCGGCGTGTTCGCAATGAACCAGCGGTAGCCGGTCGACGCTCCGATATTTTCATCCTCAAGTGGCGCGATAAGCGAGCGTAGCCAATGCTTATTTGGCCGTGCATCCGAATCCACGAAAACAAAGACTTTGCTTTGCGGATCGGCGTGAAGTACTGCTTCGCGAAGGTTCTCGACCTTTTGACTTGAATCCGTGGCCTTTGGGGCAATTACAAGTTTCCGCCTGTCAACGCCTTCTTCGGTCACCAAGTTGTTGAGTATTGAGACCGCGGGATCATCTTCAGCATCAACCACAAAAATTGTTTCATATCCGGGATAGTCTTGTTCCAACAATGCAAGAATATTTCCTTCGAGTCCGTCGTCCAATCCTTTGTATGGCGCGATGACCGTCGTGAACGGCGTGTAGGCTGATCGCGACTTTGCCAGTTCGCGTTTGAAATACTTGAGGTAAGCAATCCCGCCGCGGAACGATTTATAGCTAAACCAAACTAGTACCGCCGCAAGAATGTAGAAGATGAAGATCATTTTGCACCAGCAACCAGTTACGAGTTGTCAGCTTCCAGTTTTCGGATCGAGCAATTGTTTGAGATAGGCAATCGTTCTGTCTGTCGCACCACCACCCGCACGGATGGCCGCGGCCGCGTTCGATCCTAATTTCATTCGAAGGTCTTTGTTTTCCAGTAGGGCACGGAACGCCTCATACAGCCTTTCGCAATTCTGAAAATCTTGGGGTGAGCTGGGAAGCTGAATGAGTGCGTCATTTATCAAGAATTCTTTCACCACTGAATCGAAATTACGTGTGAAGTGTCCGGTCACGATCGCCCGTCCTTCTGCCGCGGGTTCGAGAACACTTTGACCACCATGCGGAATTAGGCTGCCACCAACAAAGACTATGTCAGACAGTGCGTAGATCGAGCGGAGTTCACCGATGCTATCGAGGAGAATTACGTCGCATAGTCTATCGGTTTCCAAAGGACTGCCTGATCGTCTTACCAAAGAATATCCTCGCCATTCACATTCGCGACTGTTACGAAAGGTGTCAAGAATCTTAGCTACGTGATCAAATCTTTCCGGATGCCTTGGGGCCAAAAGTAATCGGGGAGGAGGCTCAGGCGTATCGTTCGCCGTCGACGCGAAGGCATTGATTATCCATTGCTCTTCCGGCTCGTGTGTGCTGGCCGCAACTAACAGTGGCCTGTCACCATTGATGCCAAATCGGTCTCGAATATATTCGGTCGTAGCAATGTCAGCATCGGTCACGCCAACGTCAAATTTAAGATTCCCCGTAACGAAAACTCTTGCAGGATCAAAACCAACCAAGCTGATCCGATTCGCGTCAGCCTCGTTCTGCATAAGCCCTAGATCAACGTTCTCTAAGGCATTTTTCATGAACGAGCGAACTTTTGAATATCGGCGGACTGATCTTTCGGACAATCGACCGTTTACGATGGCGACCATTGCGCCGGATTGTTTTGCTTCGCGAATAAATCGCGGCCAGATCTCGGTTTCCATCAACAGGACGAGCGTCGGTTTGTAGTTCTCGAGCGCTTTGCGGACGCTGAATTCCCAGTCGAATGGGAAATAAAAAACGGCGTCTGCTTTGCCGGCGAAAATCTTCTGGGCGAGTTCTTGTCCGGTCTTTGTAGTTGTGGAGATGACGAGACGATGATCGGGAAATGCAATTAAGAGCTGGTCGACCAACGGACGGGCGGCGTTGGTTTCACCGACCGAAACGCAATGGAGCCAGATTACTTTTCGACCGTCGTGATCAAATTTTGGATGTTTTCCGAGGCGTTGTTTGAACCCCGAAACGTATTTCTCACGCCGCAGTAGAAAAAGCGGCGACATCAGCAGAAAGCCAACTGACAACAAAACTGAATATATCAGGTACATTATATTGCCGTCGGCTTCATCCAACGGTTTCGGGCAACAAACAATCTGGGCTTTAGCCCAACATTTTAATTGGGGCTAAAGCCCATTTAATATTCAAACTATTTGAACCGTTGCCTAAAGACAACGGCACTTTATTTCACCCGTTCCATATACTTCGCTTCGGTAGGGTTTACGCGGATCTTTTCGCCTTCGGCGATGAACGGTGGAACCGAAACCGTTACTCCGTTTTCGAGCGTTGCCGGCTTGTTCGAATTTGACGCGGTCGCGCCTTTCAATTGCGGATCTGTTCGGGTTACTGTCAGATCCATCGAGGCAGGAAGCGTCACGCCGATCGGTGTTCCGTCGTAGAACTCGACCTCGATCTTCAAGCCCGGCATTAACCATTGAGCGGCATCTCCGAGTTCTATTTCAGTCAGCGAAACCTGCTCGTAGTTTTCCTGGTTCATGAAATGGTGGTGCGAACCGTCGGAATAGAGGTATTCCATTTTCTGCTGATCGAGAACGATTCGTTCGAGCGTGTCGTTCGAGCGAAAACGGAATTCAAAAGAGTTTCCGGTGATCAAATTTCGCAGCCGGGCCTGAACCATCGCTCGCAGATTACCCGGCGTATGGTGATGAAATTCCATTACTTTGACAGGTGCGCCTTCGTGAAGGATGACCATGCCTTTTCTGATATCGTTTGCTGAAAGAGCCATATAAAAATTAAAAGTGTATTTTTTCGATCATGATCGAAACGAGAAATCTATCAAATTCCGCGGAAACTGTGAAATTGGTTTACTGTTCGTTTTTCGCGAACGGCAGAGGATCTGGCTCTTCTCCCGCCTTTGGATATTCCTTTTTCATCATCTCGTAGATGCCGATTATCTGCTTTTCCCACTTGATCGATTCCGCGTGGTCGGGCACGAGCTTCAACGCGCTTCGATAGTCTTTGAGCGCGGCCGCATATTGCCGAGCTTCGGTAAGGGCGAAGCCGCGGTCGAAATACGCCTGAGCGACCTTCTGCCGAGCTTCGGCATTTTTCGGGTCAGGTTTCATCGAGCGTTGAGCCTCGGCAATCGCCTTATTGTACTCAGTAACATCGATCGGGTTTCCACCTTGGGTAAACCTGCCGCCCTTTGCACTTTCCGCAGCGGCGGCGGCGTTCGCGTCAACGGGCTGAGGTGTTGCCTGGCCTTCCGTGGTGTGAACAGTAGTTGACTGCAGCTTTTCGGCACGCATCGGCTGCGAAGCCGAATTGCTATTCTGAACCGTCGCGGTATTGTTCCCGCAACCGAATGTAACCATAGTAACCGCTAAAACTATTAAAACTTTCATCATAATTAAGAAGAAGCACGCTAAAGCGTGAACTCTAAACCTAATCGATATACGGCCGCGACTGAACTATATACAGCCGACCGAGCATAATTCCCCATTCGATATCCTGCGCACCTTTGCCGAAGATCTTCTCGATCCGGACCGCAGCCGTAGCCAGATTCCGTGCCTGAGCGTCGGTTAATACTCGGCCTTGTGGATTCGCACATTTATCGGTTACTTGTTTCAGGTCGCCTGCTTCGTCGAAACGCAGCGAGTTCTCTTGGTCTGATTTCGTTATCACGGCGATAGAGTTCGATTTCCGGCTGTACATTATCTGTTCCGGCAATCCGCTATTGTTTACGACCCGCGAGTTGTGGCCGCATACTGCACTGATATAAACGGAGTTAGTTTTCTCTTTTTCAAAAGGATCTTTTGTGATCAAAACACCGCCCTTTTGCATATCCACGCCAACCTGGATCAGAGCCGACATATACACTTTTTTCTGATCAACGTAGTTACGAACACGTGCTTCGTACGCTTCGAATTTCCATAATGATGCCCACACCTTCTTCACGCCGTTGATCAAATTCGCTGAGGTCTTTACGTTAAAAACACTGGAATATAATCCGGCACCGGAAAAATTCGGAAGGTCTTCGGCATTTGACGAGCTTCGAACAAAGACAGGCCGTGAGCCAAGTTGCGTTCGCCACTTCGAGGAGATCTGGCGTTCGAGCGCCGGATCCATCTTTGCCGATTCGATCTTCTTTCGAAACTCATCGAGCTTTTGGCGGCGATATCGTGGGTTGTGAACGAACTCGAGATCTTCCATCAGGTTTTCGATCTCTTCGTTAAACCCATGCTGTTTCATGAACTCGTCGTAAAAATGAAAAGGCACCGAATAGCCATCCGGCACAATTATTCCGGGAACGCGGCCATTGATGATCTCACCAAGATTCGCCGCCTTCGCTCCGTAAACGATGCTGTCCTTTGCCCGCATTTCCCGGAGCCCGGCCAACTTTTTGTTCGTTAGGTTCGACGGTGCAACCTGTTGATCGGGCGATGCGAACTTCTCTTTTAATTCAGATGAATCCGTAATTTCTTTCCATTTAAATTCGGTGAGCGTTGCATCGAGTTCCCAAATAAAAGTGTCTTTGTCTGCGAATAACTTATCGGCGTCCTTAATATAAACGTTTGGGATGCCCCAACCTTTCGCAAGAATATTGATGTGTGAAAGCGGCGACGACGGCTTTGTAAGAATGATCCCACGAACCGGCGGAAGCGTGATCGGAAGTTCGTTCAAAACGATGATCTCATTTTCACCGATCTCGACCGTGTCATCAAGCTTGTCGATAATATGGATGCGGCCGACGGCCTTGCCCGGATTCAGCGCCAAATACTCTTGGTTCTTGTTGATGTCGCTTTGGAGAACGCGTTCGCTGCCCAAAACTCGTGAGACATCTTCCTGACGAAGCGAATTTGGCTTGTAATGAACCTTTGAAAAAAAGCCTTTGTTGATCGCGTTGTTCGCAGCTTTAATATGTTCGGCGGTAGCGAGATCGCCTTGCCATAATTCCCAGGTAAATTTCTCAACCGTTCGCTGCCAAGCGATCGTTCCCACAATGAAACGACGATCCGCATCAATATAAATAGGCTTGAAGACATCCGATCCGCGGGGAACGAGATAGTTTGCGAGCAAGAAATCTTTGTGGAATTTATACCGCTGTGAATTTACGAAATATAACTTGTTTCCGGCACGGCGGTCGATCACGAACATTGCATGCGGAAGCGAATAGGGCGTGTCCGGATGATATGTGCGAGCGATCGAATCAAATTCGGCCTGAGATCCAACTCTTGGAATTGATGCCTTTTTCGAATCCGGCGTTTCGGGCATTGCTCCTTCCGGTTCTTTCGCAGGTGATGGCTTTCCACCCAATTGGCCGGAAGCGGCGGAAGTAAAGATCAATGACGCAAGAAAAAATATTGTAAACAATTTCGAGATCATAAAAGGGGGAACTGTTAAAACTTAAGCCCGTGCACCGATCGTATAGCGTTCGTCAAAAGTACGAACTCTCAACGCGTCGAGCTCATTTAAATTATTGACCGTAACCGCGAGATCGCGATAAATTCCGTCGGCGATGGTGTATATCCAACCGTGAATCGAAAGCTCTTGCCCGCGTTCCCATGCATCCTGAACTATCGTCGTTTCACCTACGGCTACGATCTGTTCGATGACATTTATCTCGCACAATTTGTCCAGCCGCTTTTCATAATCCGGAAGTTTGTCCAGTTCAGGCTGGTATTTGTGCATCGTGTCCTGAATGTTTCGCAGCCAGTTATCGACTAACCCATACCGCGCGTCGTCGAACGCAGCCTTAACGCCGCCGCAGCCATAATGCCCGCAAACGATGATGTGCTTGACCTTGAGGACCTCGACGGCGAACTGCATCACGGCAAGACAGTTCATGTCGCTGTGATTGACCAGGTTTGCTACGTTGCGGTGAACGAACATCTCCCCGGGCAGAAGGCCGATGCTTGACGTTGGCGAAATGCGGCTATCGGAGCATCCGATCCAGAGGAATTCCGGATTTTGAGCTTCGGATAACCGCTCAAAAAAATGCGGATCTTCCGCCTTTAAAGTTTCGGCCCAATGCCGGTTTGCAGCTAGGAGGTCGTCTATCGTTTTCACGGTTCTAATTTTAACAGGTCGGAACCGCCTGTGTAAGCGGTAAAAGGCAAGTGATCGGACGAATGGAAGCTACAAGGTCGATTGGGTTTCGTTGCTTTCAGGTTCGCGCTCTGCGTCGCGGGCGGCATCTAGTTCGTCGTTCCTCTTTTTCACTTGGGTCCTAACGTTGAAAAAGAACGCTACGCACCCGAGCACGGCCGAAATGTACAGTCCGTCCTCATTACCGGCCCAATAGAAATATCCCGCAGTCGCAGCAAGCAGAACAGCAATGACCTGGAATATGCGTTCCATATATGACTAGCCTGCCTTGCGTGCGACTTCCTGAAAACCGTCGCCACGCAAAAATCCGCGGACTGCGTTTATCATTCGTTTCACGGCTCGAAATATTTTCGGGAAGAACCAAATAAATAATGCGGCGAAGATGAGTAATATGAACGCGATTATGATCGGCGCAAATACGGCAAGTAGAGTTCCTATGAAAGCGATGGCGTCCTCGACGAGTGAGAGAACCCAATTCGAGACCGGTTCGGGTGAGAGATTTGCTCCGACGCGGACCGCGGCCTTCGTTCCGTGCGAAGCGAATGCAAAACCGCCGCCGATCAGGGTCGCGGGGATCGTGATCTCAGGAGACATATCCGAAACCGCAGCATAGGCAACGATCGCTCCGGCCGGCACTCGGATGAACGTATGAACTACGTCCCAAACGCTATCGACATAAGGGATCTTATCGGCAAAAAACTCGACAATGTAAAGCCCGCCCGCGACGCCGATGATCCACCAGTTGTCGAGCACATCGAGCCCGCCCGGCAATTTCACGCCGCCAAGCCGCTGCAGTAGCCCAAGCACCGAAACGGTCGCGTAGAGGTTTATCCCGCTCGTCCAAGCCGAACCAAGCGCCAGCGTTAATGTCGAGAACCATTCCATGGTCGAGCCTCCAGTAAGACGAATTCCTCAACAGGATAGACACGATTCGCAGGATTGTCCAAGAATTGTCTTGAACATCGAAGTTATCCTGTCAGTCTTCTTTACGTTTCATCGACTTCCTCGGTTCCATCGCTATCTTTCTTGAAGCCGAATTTCTCCAAACGATACTGCAACGTTCGAAAGGTCAAACCGAGCATTTTGGCGGATTTTGTTATGTTGTTGTCGGTGCGGTCCATTGCCTGCATTATCAGGCTCCGTTCGACGTCTTCGAAATTCACGCCTTCGGGTGGAAGTTTGAATTGTGTGTCTCCGCCAATTGAAGATGAAGTGATCGAACCGGATTGTGTCATTTCCGGCGGCAAGTCGTCGAGCCTAATCGTGTCGTCTTCACACAACAAGATCGCGCGTTCGATCGCGGATTCAAGCTGACGGACATTCCCCGGATAGTGGTAATCGGTGATCAGCTTCTTCGCCGCAGACTCGATCTCGACTTTTCTATCCGTACCGCGAGTGTGTTTCTTGACGAAATACTCGATCAGGACAGGAATGTCGGTTCGACGTTCTCGAAGCGGCGGGATCTCGATCGACAATACGTTGAGCCGATAATAAAGATCCTCACGGAACCGCTTTTCTTCGGTCATCTTCAGCAGGTCACGATTGGTCGCCGCGAGCACGCGAACGTCGATGGGTATTTCCCTCACGCCGCCGACCCGGCGTATCTCTTTTTCCTGTAATGCGCGAAGAAGCTTTGCCTGCAAAGCGATGTCTAGTTCCCCGATCTCATCCAAAAACAGCGTGCCGTTATTTGCGATCTCAAACAAACCTTTCTTTTCCGCGACAGCACCGGTAAACGAACCTTTCTCGTGGCCGAACAACTCTGATTCGAGCAGATTTTCGTTGATCGCCGCACAGTTCACTGCCTGAAACGTTTCATTCGCTCGCAGACTGTTCTTGTGCATCGATCGAGCGATAAGCTCTTTACCGGTCCCGCTCTCGCCGCGGATAAGCACGGTCGAATTCGACTTAGCGATCTTTAGGATCAGCTTTTTGACCTTGTCCATTTCGGGCGAAACGGAAACGATCTCTGTGTCTAATGCCGACAGCTTTTTGAGCGCTCGATCGACAGTGTCGAGCAGCTTTTCACTGTCATACGGCTTCTGCAAATAATCGAAGGCACCCAAGCGAAGAGCATCGACCGCCGAATCGACCGATCCATGAGCGGTCAACAAAATGACGATTATCGACTTATCAAAATTCGTAAGTTCTTTGAGCAGATCAAGTCCAGACATTCCGGTCATCTTCAGATCTGTTAGAACGAGGTCAAACCTACGCGATTCGACAAATTTCATCGCCGCTTCGCCGGAGCTTGCAGTTGTTACATCGTAGCCTTCACCGGAGAGAATTGTCTCTAAAATTTCACGTTGATTCTTTTCGTCGTCAACGACCAGTATTGATTTTCGTGCCATAGGTTTTCACCAATAACTAAAAACGAAGAACTAAAAATTAGCGAACGTACCAGCATAAGTCGAGTGCTATTTCTTTCACTTTTAGTTTTTCGCTAATAACTATTCACTTTTTGGTAATCGTATCGTAAATCTTGTTCCTTCGCCTTCGGTCGATTCCACGCTGATAGTTCCCTGATGCAGATCTATGATCTTTTGGACGATCGCTAGGCCCAAACCGGTGCCTGTTTCTTTTGTTGAGAAATAGGGTTCGAATATTTTTGAAAGGTTTTCGGCAGGAATTCCATTGCCGGTATCGGCGATGTCGAATCGGACGAACTTCACGTTTTCATCGGCCAATATTTTAACGCCTAAATGCCCGCCCTCATTCCCCATTGACTGAACCGCATTGATGAAAAGGTTGTTAAATACGGAGCGTAGAAATTCCGGATCGCCCACGATCTTTGGAATATTTTCATGTTCGACGACCGCGATCGTGATGTCGTTCTCTTCCGCCTGAGCCTCAACGATCCGAAGCGAATCCTGGATCAAATCACGGGCATCTATAGGCCGCAGATCGACATTGGCCGGCCGGGAATAGTTCAAAAAGTCGGATATTTGATTATTAATTCGCCCAACTTCATCCTTTATTTGGCCAATAAGCTTCTTAAACGTCGCTTCTTTCTCCGCATCTTCTGGCCCAAGTTTCGATCGCAAGTGATCAAGCGTTAAATTAATGTAGTTGAGCGGATTCCTTATCTCGTGGGCGATCGCCGAACCCAAACGACCGATCACAGCGCTCTTTTCGGCTTGCTGGAGCTGTTCTTCGAGAACTTTCGACTTCTCAAGCTCGGCCGTCATCTCATTGAACCGATGAGTCAAACGGCCCATCTCGTCGTTACGTACATTTGGCACGCGGAAACCAAGATCGCCATCCGCGATGCGTCTTGCAGCGTTTGCCAGATCGGTGATCGGACGCGTGAATCTCCAAACTAAAATGAAGGTTATCGCTGTCGAAACAAGGAAGATACCGAGCGTGTAGATCAACGGTTCGGCGGCTCGCCAGGCCGCTTCGTTCTTGTCGTTTTTCAGAACGACCATTACATAATATCGACCGTCGCTGGTTTCGATCGGAATTGCGTGGGCTTCGTCGGCGCGTGTCTTATTGTCCGCCGATTTGCGGTTTGGAAATCGCGTAAGATCGTTCCCAAGCCTGGCTCCCTGCATTAGCGGAGGAAGATCGGTCAAATCTGCGAGCTTGGTATATGTTACTGCCCCGTCTTCCGCACGTTTCGGCACATAATTCGGATTCAAGCTGTCGGTGATCTGCCATTCTTGATTGATGATGATGACATCGCGGATGCGTTCGCGAGTCTGTTCGTCCAGGAACGATTGGCCCGGCTGTGCGATCAGATCTTCTAAGTATTCCTGTTTCGAAGTGATCCCGCTCATTCCTAGAGCAAATCCTGCGGACAGCGTCTGCTGCTGTATTTCGCGGCGGGCATTATTCTCGCTTTGGGTTTTGAGATTCAAGTAAAACTGGATGCTCAGGGTCGCGATGAGAAGTATCGCAAATATGATCAGAAGCCGGCCCCGTAATGTATTGAAAAAGCTCATTGTGACGAATCTTATGCAACTGCTTAATTTCTGCTTGCGCGTGGCGCGGACGGGTGTTATAGTCCGTGTTAGCGATTTCGCGCAAAAGTCCCGTTAATATAGCATGTTCTAACCTGCGGGATTTTTAGTCTCCTCGAAAACCCTGTTCCGAAAATTCAATAACTTGAGGTAAACCATGATTTTTATGCGTCCCGAAAAGCGTTCCGTTAAGGTCTTTTTGATTTCAGCAGCTCTCGTTTTGCTGGTCACAGTTCCGGTAAGCATGCAAACCAGAAAGCCCGTGGCAAAGCCCGCAGCTAAGAGTACGGCCGCAAAGAAAAAGGATGCAGCAAAAGTTACCTCAAAGAATTCAAAAACAACAGCAACGGCGAAGAAAACTAACAAAACCTCCAATCCAAAGGTCACAGCAGCGTCAAAAAAGAATTCGAAAGCGACTCCTGTTAGTAAGAAATTAACTGCCAAAGAACTCGCGGCTCAAAAGAAGAACGCGTCGGCGTCTAGGAAGCAAACGGTAGCCCAAAAACGTGCTGAGGCAGAACGGGAACGAAAAGAAGCCGCTCGGAGAGCTGCGACTCTTGCCGAACAGCGTCGCCGCGAGCAAGCCGCCCGCGAAGCTCGTGCACGTGCGATCGCGTTTGAGAACGGGCTGAAAACTCAAACCGCCGAGAACATTGCGAAAGATGAAACGAATGGCGAAGACCTGCGTATTCGTCAAACAGCGATAAATGCCCTTGGAAATCGTGCCGGTACCGTTGTTGTAATGGAAGCCAAGACCGGAAAGATCGTGACGATGGTAAATCAAGACTGGGCCGTTCGACACGGATTTAAGCCATGTTCGACTATCAAACTTGTTACCGGCGTTGCGGGTTTGAACGAAGGCTTGATCAATGGCGATGGTCTTGTTACTGGGAGCGGTGGTGGAATGGACTTGGATTTCGCACTCGCAAAGTCAAACAATCCATATTTTCAACGTGTTGGGGCAAGACTCGGCAGTGCGAAGATGATCGAATACGCCAAACGGCTGGGGCTCGGATCACAAACCGGTATAAATATCGCCGGCGAGAATCCGGGCCGATTACCTTACGGCAACAACAATGCACGTATATATTCACATGCTGACGATTTTGAAGTAACTCCGCTCCAGCTTGCGGTAATGGTAACGGCGATCGCCAACGGCGGTGACAGGGTCGTTCCGAGAATAGCTAAAACTCGAATTGAAAACACTTCGTCGAAAGCGACCGTTAAAGGAACGATTGGCCTGGCGGAGCGAAATTTCCAACGCGTTTTGCCGGGAATGATCGGAGCGGCCGAATATGGTACGGCCCGCCGAGGTGTTGATGCCGGAATGGGTGTTGCCGGTAAAACGGGTTCGTGCATCGGCAAAGGTTCGTGGGTCGGCCTGTTTGCCTCGGTCGCACCGGTCGAACAGCCGAAATATGCCGTTGTCGTTATCACACGAGGCTCAGGCGAACGCGGACGCATTGCCGCAGGAATTGCGGGACAGATATATAAAGCTCTCGACGACGAGATCGATTCCGACATGAATAAACGGCTCGCGATCAAACAGATCGGCAATCGTTTGGTCAACCCGATCCTCCCCGAAACCACCACAGCTTCCATTGGCGAAGATGAAGAGGACGACGATGAAGCATTGGTCGAAGCAACGGAAGCAGATAGACAACGAAGCACAGTCATTGCCGGTTCAAATTCGCGTCCGGTGAATACGCCTGTCGATCCGAACAAAAAAGCAGTTACGCGTACATCTCAGTCAAAACCGGTCTTCCCGACAGTGGTTATTCCTTTTTCAAAAGATGGAGCCGCACCGGCCGCCAAAAAGCCTGAACAAAAGGGCCGGCCTCGGGTTGTTCGCAACGAAAAATAGATTAAATTTGACCGAATCGATGGTGCCGCCGCGAATATTTCCGGCGGCATTTTCGCGCCGAGCACATTTCGACGCGAATTGCTTGACACATTGACGGATATTACGGGATTATTTAACTTCCCGAAATACGGCCTCCGGCTTTTTATTGGCGTTCGGCTTTTGGGATTACTTGCAACTTTTCCAAATGCCGATTCATCAGAACTGACGCCGGATGATGATTTCATGGTTCGGCGGACGAGCAAGGGA
>JBGTKQ010000012.1:0-11428 GCA_041744555.1 Pyrinomonadaceae bacterium | reverse complement strand
GCCGAATTGCGGTCATCGCATCGTCGTCATTCCCGTTTTTAAACTGCAGCCGTGCTTCAGCCAAGAGATTTTCCGATTCGCTCATTCGCGGCTGATTAGTCGGAACGGATCGGCGGCTACTCAGAACGACGCTGACAAATTCAGTGCGCTTTGGCTGCGTCACACGAAGCTTGATATCGGACACCGTCTGCGACTTTAACCATTCGCGCTCAAGCGTGGCGTAACGGTTTCCAATTGAAAGATTGGTTCTTGCCTGATCGTCAACGACCGACGCCGTTTCGTCCTTCAATGCGAGAAGAGATTTCGCCAGCAAATAAAGACCTTCGCCATCGCGCGGATTCGCTTCGATCACCGACCGAAATTGAGCTGCCGATTCCACAAAATTCTTTTGAAGGAAAAGAGCGTAAGCGTAGTTGAACCGGAGCGCCGCATCGTCCGGTGCCGAATCGGTCGCACTCTTTAGCAACGTAAGCCCTTCCGCCATCAATGCCGCCGCGTTCTGTTCGTTCTTTTTTTCAGCCCGCGAAGCTTGCACGGCAATAGAACCAAGTGTGTTGTAAACGCTCGTTAGTCTTAGGTCTTCCGCCAGCGGTCGCAAAACGGCCAACGCCTGCTCGTAATTCCCACGTTCCCACTGGATCGAACCAATATAGAACGAGGCCTCAGCATAGCTTTCATCGCCGCAGTTCGCCGGACGATTTTCGCCCTTTGCCCGTTCCTTGCACTGCGAACTTGCTGAGATCACACGCTCGAAAGCATCGATCGCCTCGGCGTATTTTTTCTGATTTAGATACAGATGTCCAAGCTCGAGAGCCGCGTCGGCATATGCAGATTCAGGCGACGCTTCGGTATAAAGCCTTATCGCGTTCCGAAAAAAATTCTCACGCGTTTCACCCGCTGGCGAAAGCAGTCCTTTTATGTAAGCCTCAAACGCTCGCGCCGGAACGCGGCTTGCGGATTCGATCAGTTGGTTCTGTGAATACGGCAAGGCCTTGTCGCGTTGATAAAGGATCTGATAGGCGACCTGTCCCTGAAGCGTCTGAAGATTCCCGAGCGCGTCACGAAGGACGATATCGCGGCTAACAAGCTTGTTGTCGATCACCTCACTTAGGTAACGCCCTTCGGCGACTCGAATTATGCGCACTGTTACATCGATGATCGCCGTCATGTCTTCCTGTGCCGGCGTGATCGAATAATTGCCCGAAATTAGAAGTGTCGAACCCGCTTCACGCGAAAGCCGAAGCGAAGCAGCCAGGCTCGGCAAACTCGTCAAAGGCATTCTCAGCCTCTGTTGAAGCCGTTTTCGCTCGCCATTCGAGATGACATTCAGGCCCGGAACTCGGAGCAGATCAGAAACCGAAAGGGCAAAACTTTCACCGACCCAATTAAACTCCGGCCTGTCCGAACGGTTCTCGAACGGCATGACCAGAACCGTGTCAGCCGCCCGCGTCTGCGCCGATAACGGCTGAACTATCGCAACTAGCGACAAAAATAAGATCGTTAAAAATAGCTTATGTTTCATTATCAACCCTTAAAACAAAAAAATTCGCTTGAGCTACAAGCGAATCGGAAAGGATATGATGCAATATTTGCGGTAAAAGATGGTATCCGGTACGGGATTTGAACCCGTGTTGCCGCCGTGAAAGGGCGGTGTCCTAACCCCTAGACGAACCGGACACAAGAAAAACACTAATAAAAAAGAACGCGCCCGCCACTTGCAAGCGAACGGTAAGAATACCAAGCAGCAATAATCGTGTCAAATCTGGGGCTATAATCGACTGGGTGACACCGGCCGAATTTTGGCACCGTGCGGTCAAACTGGATTTCGGCTAAACTTGTCGGAAATGAAACGAGTATTTTTGATCGACTCGATGTCGCACATTTACAGGGCGTATTTTGCACCGATGGGTGCGCGTCAGGATCCGCTTCGTAACAGTAAAGGCCAGGTTACTCAGGCAGTTTTCGTTTTTACCAACATGCTGCGAAAGCTGATCAATGATGAGCGGCCCGATTACATCGCGGCGGTCTTTGACACCGACGTCCCAACCTTTCGCCATGATGCATACGCGGACTACAAGGCAACCCGTGAGGCGATGCCCGACGACCTTTCAGCCCAACTTCCGTTTATCATTCGCGTTTGTGAGGCATTCAATCTGCCGATCATAAAGTACGACCGTTTTGAGGCCGACGACATCATCGGCACGCTTGCCATGAAAGTCGCCGAAAGAGATATGAAAGCGGTGATCGTTTCAAACGACAAAGATCTTTGCCAGTTGGTTCGCGATCCGCACATCGTTGCGATGCGGCAAAACTCGACCAACATGAAACGCAAGGTTCCGGTCCCGCCGATCGAATGGTGTGATGAGGCATGGGTTCAGAATAAATTCGGTCTGCCGCCGACGAAGATAATTGACCTGCTCGGGCTGATGGGCGACGCTATCGACAATATTCCCGGTGCACCGGGCATCGGCGAAAAAGGTGCTCTGAAGCTGATCCTAGAATTTGGTTCCGCCGAGGAAGCAATGGTAAATGCCGAAAAAGTAACACACAAGACCTACCGTGAGAGCCTGATGAACAATCAGGATCTCATCCGCCAATCGCTTGAGCTTGCCACGGTTCATTGCGAAGTTCCGGTCGATCTTGATCTTGATCTGCTCAAATTTCGAGAGCCCGATCGAGCGAAAGCGTTCGAGCTGTTCCGAGAACTAGAGTTCAATAATCTTACGAAAGAGTTCTCGGACGCGGCGACGCTGTTCGATATGCACGGTACGGTTGATGGCGGTGATGATGATTCTCCATCGCGAGCAGAGCAGAAGTACGAGGTCATCAAGAACCGTATAGAACTGGACAAACTGATTCGCGTGCTCTGGGAGAAAGAAAAGTTCTCGTTCTATGTTGATGATTCTAATGAGGGTAAATGGCACAGTTCATTCGATAAACAGCCACCGCTTGGCGTGGCCATTTCGTACGCTCCGGGTGTTGCGGCATTCATTGATCTCGAGAATTTCGACGGCGGCCGTGATGCAGCGACCCGTCCGTTGGCGGACACTTTGTCCAATCCGTATTTGGATAAATCAACGCACGACTACAAAAAGAACCTCGCTGTGCTCCGAAAACTTGATATTGAGCTGACCGCCGTTACCGACGATCTGATGATCGCGTCATATTTGCTCGATTCCGGCAGGCCGCATCATGAGATCGAATTCCTCGCTCAGAATCATTTGAATGCTTATCCCATAACAGAGATTCCTGAAGGCTTTTCTGCGTCCGGCTGGCAAGCAGCAACCCGTGCCGATTGGATATTTCAGCTCACGCCGATGCTTCGAAAGAAGATTCTTGCGGACGGACTTAAACAGGTTTACTCGGACATTGAGATTCCCGTCGCGCCGATCCTTGCAGATATAGAAACGGCAGGAATGAAGGTTGATGTTGGCGACCTGAATGATTTCTCGGGGTTCATCTCGAAAGAACTTGCGATATTGCAGGAGAAGATCTTCGCCATCTCGGGGCGCGAGTTCAATATTGGTTCGCCAAAACAGGTCGGTGAAATTCTTGCGGAATTGAACATCGCTACGGGCAAGAAAACCGCCACCGGTCAGGTTTCGACCAGCAAGGACGTGCTTGCCGAACTCGCCGTTGATTATGAGATCGCTCAGTTCGTAATCGATTACCGCGAACTCGATAAATTGAAAGCGACCTATGCCGACTCGTTGCCGAAAATGGTGAATACGGACGGGCGAATCCATGGTGTATTGAATCAAACTGTGGCCGCAACCGGACGATTGAGTTCGACCGAGCCGAATCTTCAGAACATTCCGGTTCGCACCGAACTGGGTCAACGCATTCGAAAGGCATTTATTCCCGAACCGGGAAACAAGCTGATCTCGGCCGATTATTCGCAGCTGGAATTGCGAATTCTCGCTCACATCACAAAAGATCCGGTGATGCTCGAAGCCTATTTGAATAACGAAGACATCCACGCTAAAACAGCGAAACTGGTCTTCGGAGCGACCGACGGAAAGGACTTGAAGGATAAGCGAAGGCTAGCGAAGATCGTGAATTTCGGCATCGCGTATGCCGTAGAAGCATTCGGCCTTTCGCAGCGTGTGGGAATTAGTAAAGCTGAGGCCCGCAAGGTCATCGATGACTATTTCGAGACGTATAAAGGAATTCGTGCATACATGGATCGCATTCCTGAAGAAGCCCGCGAGAAAGGTTACGTCACTTCGCTGTTTGGACGCCGCCGCTACTTTCCCGGGATAAAGGACCGCAACTTCGCCGTCCGTTCGCGTGCCGAACGCGAAGCGATCAACATGCCAATTCAAGGAACGGCATCTGACATCGTTAAGATCGCGATGATAAATGTAGCGAAAGCTCTCACCGAAGCCGGACTGAAGACGAAGATGATAATGCAGGTCCACGACGAGCTTCTATTTGAGGCACCGGCAGATGAAGTTGAAGCCGCAACGGAGGTCATCAAACGCGAGATGGAAGCCGCCGCCGTGTTAGACGTACCGCTTACTGCCGATATCGGCTCCGGTGACGATTGGATGAATGCAAAATAGGCGAGACTAATGCCCGGGCTGGCGATCTCGATACCAAGGTTGTTTGAACCGGAGCAGATTTGCCGAAGTACGAACGGGATTAAAAATTATTCTGGATATCATTTTCAATGCGAAATTGTTCTTACGTTCAATTTTCTTGATCACATAGCGATCAAGCATGTCTTCGAATAATACCCAGCCAGTTCCGAGTATTGGTGTAACAACTATGTCGCCCCAAGTTTGTTTTCCTGTTAGTCCGACATTCCCGATAGATGCCTGACTTAGCGGACCGATTTCAAATTGAGTACTCCACGCAGTTGTCCATAGAAATGCCTTCGTGCGGCTTCGCCAATATTCTTTGGATGCTCCGAATTGCTGCGTACGCCCTTTCGGATCGTTCTGGATCTGTATGAAGCCTGTTACCGCGCCCTGCATCGGATGGGCGATGTAGTTAGTGAACATCCTTCCACCATCGTCCCACCCATGCAGCGATTTTACCGACCTGTAATAATCGACCAGGAAATTCCCGTCTTTCAGTGCCTTACGGGTTTTAGGCTGGGTCGTCGCGTATCCATGCTGGACCGCAAGAAAGATCATAGACTGTCTTATCGCCGGCCCCCATTGGAAGCTTAGATCAGGTGGCAAGCTCGGATCATCGATCGGGGCGTCCTTGTCAATATCTTTTGGGTTCTCTAATTCGCTACATGACCGGTCTTTTGTTGATGGGCGTGTTCCGACTCCAAAACGTCCTCGATTTGTACATTCGTCGTTGATTTTACCCGTACGTTTGGGCGGATCTTTTCGACCAACATCGAAACGGAATCGTTCTTCCCGATCTTCGAAAGCACCCAAACCACGATTCGCCTCGGAAATATCGGTCGCAGAATTTTCAAAATTTCGGAATGTTCGTTCAAACGAGATATGCGAATCGGTCTGTCCATGGAATTTGAATATCGGTTCGCGACCCGATGCACGGTCTGAAACATCGAATGTATTTCCGACGGGACTTTCGGAGCTCGTAACCTTAAAATGGTAAATTGTTTCGCCTACACTTACCGGCGCTTCTAAACTTGGCTCGAAAAGCGGGACCGATTCTTGGGCCGCGACGGAAACCAAACAAAAGGCGAAAACAAAGATCGCACGAATGACGACGAAGCAATGATTGTATTTGAACACAGTTGACCTTATCATTTTCGAGTTGCGTTTGTGGGTATCGCTATCGAACTCTATATGTTTTGGTTGCGGAAGCCAAATGGGTTGACAAGTAAAGTACGAAATTTTAACCAGTAGATTCGGCGATCAAAAAAATCACATTTCGAATGGTTTCAAGATTGCGGAGCGACCGAAAACCTACGTTAAATTCATTAATTCTTCAATTATCCTCTTATGAACAAAACTATCGAACCGACGAGTCGCACGAAAGTAAAACGTCTTCCCGCACGTGGGCATTTTGAACGAGAGACCATCTATTCGATTCTTGATGCTGCATTTATTTGCCACGTTGGCTTCATTGTTGATGGACAACCTTACGTTATCCCGACCGGTTATGCCCGTATCGACGATCACCTTTATATTCATGGCTCATCGGCAAGCAGAATGCTCCGGAATCTAAGCAAGGAGATTGATGTTTGCGTTACTGTAACAATAGTTGATGGTCTCGTTTTGGCTCGGTCAGCCTTTCACCATTCCATCAATTATCGGTCCGTCGTAATTCTCGGAAAGGCTATCTTGGTCGAAGATCACAACGAAAAACAAAATGCACTTGAAGCCTTCACTAACCATGTAATTCCCGGCCGTTGGCCCGGGATACGCTGGCCGAATGAACTCGAACTTAAAGCAACCTCGGTTTTGAAATTACCGATCGAAGAAGCGTCCGCAAAGATCAGAACAGGCGACCCGAAAGACGATGACGAAGATTACGCAATGAACATCTGGGCCGGAGTCATCCCGCTTTTCCAAACCACCGCGACACCTATACCTGATTCAAAGCTGAGTGGCGGAGTTTCCGTTCCGGACCATGTTCTAAAATATAAAGCCGCTCGATGACTTTCGGCAAATAAATCCACCATACAAGTGAGGCTCCGGACTAAATCTATCCGAAGCCATTTTTCTAGTATCCGTTGAAGGGAAAGTCGTCGCTAACCTTTGCCAGAACACCCTCAGTAACTGATCCGAGCCCAGGCATCTGTATTCCCGACCCTCCCGACATAACTATCGGGTTAGGATTCGTGAAGATCAACCCCTTTGAATCCTTGATCTTTTTTATACTCAGGCCAAGGGCACCCCCGACGCTCACTTCGCCAATCGTGTAGCCAGCGTCTTGTGTAAGCGTTGCTTCGGAATTGAATTGATGCAGTTCGGCGGAACGACTTGTGGTGAACGTCGTTGGCGGACCATGCTTGGTCACCGAACCCGGGCCCGGTATCTTGGGGATTGAAACTCCATAGCCGCCGCCCGTATAGTAAAAAAATGCGGTCTTTCTCCGAATAGCGTCAACGATTTGAAAGAAGTAAAAATCACCTTGTGCAAAGATCGCCGCCGAACCGCCGCCCACAACTCGTATCTCAAATCTAGTAGTATCGACCTCTTTCTTTTTTTTTGGTCTTATTATCGAAGGTCTTTTTCCGAAGATGAGTATCTCGGCCGCTCGCCAATACGGCGTATTGTCGTCTTCCCCTGCCACGTAACTTGGATGGTCTTCACCAAAACCATGGTCGATCTTCAGTTTTTCATTGAGGGAAACACCTCGCATTGCAAGCTGCAAACCGAGCGATTGCTTGGTTGCTTCTGCGCGGTTGCGGGAAAGCTCAAGATTCGCAACCGCATTTCCTGCTTTACTTGCAAAGCCATAAATATCTACCCATGAGTTCTTGCTCGAAGCAACCGCCGGTGCTCCAACCTGTTCGATCCAGGCATGATGACCCGGTCTAAGCTCAAACTTGCCAGTTTCAAAATTAACTAATCGCGCACCTGCGATCGCCGGAGTTCCGTCGGCAGCGATAAACCCCGTTATTTCCTGAACATCGTCAAATCTTGACATCTTTTCCTCCGCTTCGATTGATCTCTTGGCTGCTGATCAAATGAGACTGGTATCTCTAATCGGCAACAACAACTACATCAATTCGATGACGCTAAGTACTAAGATTTTTGCAAAGCGTTAACCAGAAAAGAAATAACTCAAGCGTTACTGAACACCGGCGGGAAGCAGAGAACCTTTTGGATCAGACACGTAAGCATAGCCGTCTTCGATCTTGCCGATCATTCCGTGAAAATGAATGTCGGCTCCGGAAACGACCACAACCGTATCGCCCGGGCTAACCTGCTTTTCGTCAACCGGAAACTTGATGATAGTTGCGTTGCCGTTCTCATGAGCCACGGCCTCGAATTCAAATGTGTCTGCGTCAAAACTAAGTGTTTGTGAAAATGAAACTTCCATTATTTTTTTATTATTCTCCGATATTCCGAGTCTATTCTCATGAAAGCCTAAAGTCCAAAGCGATAGCGTCATGATCGGACAACGGTGTGCCGTTTTCGTCCTTTAGATCGCCGATCGTTTGCGCCGCTGATCGATTCAACGGTTCAATTCCCTTTCCCGCGAACCAATCCAATCTTCCTGAAACACTGCCGCCGACGCGATTTGCCGCCCAAAAGATAAAAGGAAAACACCATTCCGGCACCCAATCGCGCAGGTTCGTGTTCTTCTCAATGCTTTCAACGTGATAATGCAGTGTTCCGACACCAAGCTGATTTAACTTCTTGTAATCATAGCCGCGTTTCTCCAGCATCTGAAACATCGGCTTTTCAAAATATCGCTCCGGATGAGGTAGATGATTCTTCGCAACGTTCTTCGGCCCCATGAAAACGCGCCGCCAATATCCCATGATCGCTCGCGTCGAGCTTTGTGAATTGAAAGTAGTCGTATTCCAATCGCCACCGATTAAGGTCGGCATCGGCTCGAGCGTTTCCAGATGATCCAAAATTATCTGCATCTGCATCTTGCGATGCGCCCGTGAACAATGTGCGTCGAGATGAACTGTAACCGCGCGGAAAGTTCCGTGTGGATGCTCGATCTCAGCGACCAACGCACGCAATTGCCCGAGCCGTTTTTCCTTTCCCCACATCTTGTCTTTACCATTCGGCAGCGGCACGGCGTGAATGTTGTCCAGAGGCCATTTCGAGAACATCGCCAGACCGTGGATCGAATTCGTGTTCTCGCCGTTTGCCATCGCTTCGACGCCGCTCCCCTTTTGCAAAGCGATATAAACCGGTGCGAACGCGTAATTCATATTGAGCTCGCGAGCGATCTCCTGAGCCACAAAACGATTCCCGCTCCGAGCCATTCCGTGATCGAGTTCCGTAAGCAAAAGCACGTCCTTATCACGCAAACCCTCATGATCCTTCAGCACATCAACGATCCCTTCGAACACGTTCCCACGCTCGATGTTCCACGCTAACGCCTTGATCTTGTTTAGAGTACAAGCTTCAGCTTGCTTTTCCGGCACGTTAAAGCGTGAACTCTGAACCTCTGAAAATTCCTCTGAGACGATCGCATTCAACACGCGTTCGGCCTGTCCGCGGATCTCCGCCCACAATGCCGAAGCTTCCATCTCGGCCGTTGATTCAAACTTCAACAATTCATCAAACCGGCTGTTTAAGTCATGTTCGAGAATCGCCGGAGAGTCCACTTTGTTTGAAATTATGGGCATTATAAGAAAATTGAGAATACCGATTCAGGCGGAAAATGAAAAGAGCGGCCAATACCGCTCAACCTGCTTACGCTTCCAGGTTTGCTAATCGTCGTATCTCTCTTTTGCCGGAGCGACCGCGAGGAAGTCGTTGGAGATCCGCTGCGAATAGGTGTCGAGCAATTCGGAAATTCGCTCTTTCTTGGGCGAATAGAAGATCAGGCCGACGTGCTTTGCTTTCTTAACGCGATAGACGATCTCTGGATCGGCGTATTGTGAAGTATCGGCCTGCTCATCCTTCGACAAAGCGAGCGCGACACCGGCGAACTCCTTGCGTAACTTCGGCGGTTTGTACGGATTGTCCTTGTCGGCCATCGAAAGCTTTGCCCATTCTCGCCAAAGATTAAAACCGCAAGCGTGTTCGAGCACGTTTGCGATATACGCACCGCCGACGCGGCATGCGACCTCGAGCAAGTAAAACTTCCCGTCAGCCTTACTGTGCAGAAACTCGCCGTGAGTCACGCCGTTCTCGTACTTGAACGCCTTAAGAAGTTTCGCGTTTAGCTTTTCGAGTTCCTTTCGCTCTTTCGAAGCGTAATCGACGATCGACGTCGTGAACACGCCACCGTAATGAGTGACCGAAAAAGGCGGACGGCCGTATTGGCTAACGCCGGAGCAGACGATCTTGCCATCGCTAACGACTGAATCCACGTGGTAAACGTCCCCGTCGATGAACCGCTCGATCAAGAATTGCGACGGATGATCACGCCAATTGTTACGATTATCAAGGTCGGTCAGAACGTCCCAAACCTGTCCGGCTTCTTCGCATTTCCTGATACCGAAAGCGGAGACTTCGTGCCGCGGCTTTACGATCACCGGCATTTCTACGCGTTCGAGAAATTCATTCACACTCGGAGCGTTTAAGGGACAAATGTATTCCGGGCACGGAATTCCTGCATCGGCGGCGATGTTTCGCATTGCATACTTATCGCGAAATCTGATCGCATGCGAATACGTCATTCCCCCAAGCTGAAGATGTTCGCGGGCTCGGGCAGCGGTCGTTACATCAAATTCGTCCAATCCAACAACGCGATCGATCTTCCTCTCGCCGGCAATGTTCGTTATCGCCCGCACGTAGTCATCGACAGTCGCGTCGTTCTCGACCGTCTTAACCTCGTTGAGCGCGGTCCACGCCCAAGGCTCGTCAAGCAATTTCTTGCGAGTAACCAGCGTCACGTGCCAATCCGCGTTCTGGCATTCCTCAAGAAATTCATTCCCTTTATGTTCGCTGGCTATGCAGACGATGTGCTTTTTCATTTATAAATTTCGGTCATCAGTTATGACCAGTTCGAGCCAGCTCTTAGTTTTTCAGATCTCAGATCTCAGATTTGAAATTTCGTTTTACGGCTTCCTCAAATAGCTATCAACGCTCCAATCGCCCGATCCTTTGATCATGAACGCGATCCCAATAAAGAGATACAATAGTGCCTTCTCCTGTGCCGCGAACGGATCAGAACCATGAACTCCGATTAATGCGACGAGCATCGTAAACGCGATAAAAAAACTGGACAAGCGTGTCAGCAGACCGATCGCGAGCAGTATGCCGCCCGCAAACTCTGAAAGAGCCGCCGCCCATGCGAACATTGCCGGAGCAGGAAATCCCATTCTCTCGGCGCCGGCGATCAAGCCTTCGCCCGGCGGCAATTTGCCCAGCCCGTGGCCGAACGCCATCGCGACACCGGCAAATATCCTTAACAGTGCCGAGCCCGCATTTCCCGCGTATGACATTCCGGTTTCGCCACCGAACAGAAGCTTATTGAGCATCGTTATTTCTCCGCCTATTAGTTTGTTTTGTCGTAAAAGAATGGCACAATTCAAAGGTAAAGACAATCTAAAGCGGAACAGAAAGCACGTTCGAAACGTAAGCAAATAGGGGATTTAATGGGCGATATCGACATTGCAGTTTTAGTTAGCCATCTGGTGATGTTCTTGGTGGTTTTGTTAAAGGCGGTTTCGTTTCACGAAGCTGGCCATGCCTGGATGTCGCACAAATTCGGCGACGACACGGCATATATGCTCGGCCGTGTGACGATAAATCCCGTCGCCCACACCGATCCGATCGGTACGTTGCTTATACCGATACTTGGCTTTACGTTCGGTGCGATCGGCGGTGCACTTGCCGGAATCCCTCTCATCGGC
>JBGTKQ010000011.1:0-10443 GCA_041744555.1 Pyrinomonadaceae bacterium | reverse complement strand
GTTTTTCGATCCTGGTTTGATCGATGCCGCAAACACCCTAGCCGCGAATGGAAAACGGGTGATCATTGCTGGCCTTGATCAAGACTACACCGGAAAGCCGTTCGAACCGATGCCGCAATTATTGTGCATTGCAGAATTTATAACGAAGACACACGCGATATGCGTAAAATGCGGGAGCACAGCTAATTATTCCCAGCGGACGGTTGAATCGGAGGCACGCGTAGAGGTTGGTGCCGCTGACAAATACGAGGCTCGATGCCGCAAATGCTTTGTTCCGCACGCCGACTCCCCAACTATTGGATAGCACGCAAAGGAAACAAAAGAGCGGCAACGAATATTTTCCTCGTTGCCGCTCTTCATGTGTTCCAAACAATCCCGTACGATCAACCTTTCGGGATCTTCATTGAATACATGATGGCTGCGAATGTGTCCCGCTGTTTGTCGAAGTTCGATCCTTTTGTCGAGACCATTATGTTCAACTGCTGATTTTGACCCTGATAATTGCGGAACGCGATCCATTGATGCCGCCTTGCACCGTCTTTATCTTCGGGCATAGCCTCAACCCATTCCACGCCCTTAACGCCGTCGATCTCAAGCCAGCGGACTTTCTCATATTTGCCTTGCTTTAACTGTTCAAGGCTGCTTGTGTAAGTCGCGTCAATGCTCGAATCGGACGGAAAACTAGACGGCATGACCGAGATCGAACCGATCAGGAATCCAACCGCGGGCGAACCATAGTTGAATGATTCTTTTCGAACCTCCATCTTGTTCCAACCTTTTGGAAGTTTCCACGAGATTCCTTGTTCGTCCCATTTAACTTCGGTCGCTCCGTCGGATATCGACTGTTGTGCGGACGACATCTCGGCCTTTTCCGTCTTAGAATCATCCTTTTTCGCAGTTGATGAGTCCGACGATGTGGTCGTATTCGCGCCCGATCCACCGGTCAAACCTTTCAACCTGTCACCGATACCGCAAAACGCTAAAGCAAAAGCCAGAATGCCGAATCCCAAAATTTTCATAAGTTTTCTCCTAAAGGGTGAGTTGAACTCCGAACATTGTTACCGTGTTCGCAAGGAAAATCAACGCTCGATGACTCGAATCTCGATCTGGGCTATTATTTAGTTCTGTAAACATGCATACACCTCAGCTCTTCGGCGATATTCTGATCATCATTCTGGCATCGTTGCCGGTGGCGTATCTTTGCCTGCGTTTAAAACTTCCGCTGCTTGTCGGGCTTATGTTGACCGGTATCGCGATCGGCCCGTACGGATTCGGGTTAATAAAAGAGATCGAAGGTATCGAAATACTTGCCGAGATCGGAGTAATGCTTTTGCTTTTTACGATTGGGCTGGAATTCTCGCTCAAGCGATTGAAGGAGATGAAGCGCCTGGTTTTGCTCGGCGGCGGATTTCAGGTCGGATTGACGATCGCGGCAGTAGTTGCGGTTGCGGCGCTGATGGGTCGCGGACTCAACCAAGGCATCTTTTTCGGTTGTTTAGCTGCTCTTTCAAGCACCGCGATCGTTCTTAAGAGTTATGTAGATCGCAACGAGGTCGATTCGCCCCACGGCCGCGTCGGTGTCGGCATTCTGCTCTTTCAAGATATCTGTATCGTGTTGATGCTATTAGCGATACCGTTACTTGGCGGCAGCTCGGAAAGCGTATCGATCGCTTCAGTCCTTGCAAAGCTTGGCACGTCGCTTGGACTTCTAGTGCTGGTAGTCGGAATTGCATGGTTTGCAGTCCCCATCGTTCTTAAACAGGTAGTCTCGCTGCGAAGTCCTGAAGTATTTATTCTCTCTATCGTTTTTCTTTGTCTTGGACTTTCTTGGGTAACCTCGCAACTTGGACTTTCGCTAGCGCTCGGTGCATTCATTGCCGGCGTCGTTCTTGCGGATTCCGATTATAACCATCAGGCTACTAGCGAGATCCTTCCATTTCGAGACGTGTTTAACAGCCTGTTCTTTGTTTCGATCGGAATGCTTCTCTCGCTTTCGGCACTATGGACAAATATCGGGAACGTAATGATCCTTGTTTTTGCGTTAATGCTTGGAAAGGCGATTCTTGTTTGGGCCGTTGTTCGGATGCTTGGATATCCGCAACGGATCTCAGCGATGGTCTCCCTCGGCCTTGCTCAGGTTGGTGAATTTTCTTTCGTTCTTGCTAAGGCAGCTCGCGGAACCGATCTTCTGTCAGATGTAGAATATCAGGCATTTCTAGCCGCCTCGATCATCTCAATGATCGCCACACCATTTTTGATCTCATCCGCTCCAGCGTTTAGCTTTTGGATCCAATCTTTTTTGCATGATGGAACGGTTGATGATCTGGGAAATGCCGAATCCGACGATATTCATCTGACGCACAGCGGTGGGCTACAGCAACACGTCATCATTGTCGGATATGGACTAAATGGGCGGAATCTTGCCCGTGTCCTTCGTGCGGTCGGCGTTCCGTATACGATTCTTGAGCTGAACGCCGACGTGGTAAAGCGAGCGAAGGCAAAGGGTGAAAAGATCAATTTCGGCGACGCAACACGTCGCGAAGTGCTCGTTCATGCGGGGATCGACAAGGCATGGTCAGTTGTACTTGCAGTTTCAGACGCTCAAGCTGCCCGCCGAACTGTACGACACGCACGGGATGCCAACGAGCGAGTTCACATTCTTGTGCGAACTCGTTATGTCTCCGAGATCAGCGAACTATATGAGCTCGGTGCAAACGAGGTCATTCCCGAAGAATTTGAAACGAGCATTGAGATCTTCTCGCGCGTGCTTCACCGATACGGAATCTCACGGGCAATAATCGAAAGCCAGATCGATAAGATCCGACAACAAGGATATGAAATGCTTCGTTCCACGGCTCCGGTTCCGACGTCGATGGATCAGGTCAACCTTGCTTTAGAGGAATCAAGCACTGAGACGATCAAGATCACCGACAGATCTCCTTTCGCCGGAAGGAGCCTGGGTGCGATCAATCTTCGAGGGACGACCGGTGCCACCGTTATTGCGGTTATCAATGGCGGCGGAACTGAGATCAATCCCGGAGCCGGTCACATTGTGAGCCCGGGCGATATGCTCGTACTACTCGGAACCCAAGATCAAATAGAACACGCTGCCGACATACTAATGCCGCCCAGTTTGGGTAACGTAACACTTGGCGGATTCAATCCATAAAAAAGAGGCGCCCGATAAAGAACGCCTCAAGTAAATGTCCGATCCAAGATTTCCTAGAAAGTAAATCTAAATCCGAGCTGTGCCGTGAATGGCCGACCGATTGGCGGACCAAATCCAGGCCCGAACAACGACTGCGGCAACAAGAAGTTAGCAGTGCTGGCCGGTGCACTAAGACCGATTCTGGATGCGTACGATAAGTTTTCGTGATTGAAAACATTATACAGATCCAAATATCCGGCTAGTCCAAAGCGTTCTGCGAAACGAAATGTCTTCGTCAGTCGCAAGTCCATGTTGAAGAAGTTTCCACTTCTTTCTTCAAGTGTGCCGTTATTTAGCACGTAACCATTGCGGATCGAATTTACCGATATCTGCTGACAGCCCAACGGATTTAGAGCTTGGACTGCGGCAAGATTTCGATTGGGGATAGCAAGGATCTGTGCGATCGAGACCGTTCCACAAAGTCGGTCCAAGGTTGCAACACCATCGCCATCAAGATCAAAGCCGGCAACTGCAGAGTATGGCCTTGCGGTCGCAAACTGCATGATTGGTGAGACCTGGAAATCCCAAGGCAAATTGAATACGCCATTGAGAACTAGTCTGTGCCTTTCATCAATTCGGGTCGGCCCAAATTCTCCTGGTCCAAATTGTCTTTCCGGTGTGATCACGATTCCGTTTCCGGAATACGAAGCCGTCGGTTGTCCGCCCCACGCTCTCGAGCTAGCCAATACATAACTGGCGTTGAACAAGAATTTCGATGATCGATACTTAACCGTGGTGGCCCAACTGTCATAGAACGACCGATTCGTCGTTGCGAACATGTTGATTTGATTTAACCGACCGGCACCTAGGCCCGCAGCGACAAACGCCGTATCGAGTACGCGGGTTGAAGCTCCGCGGGGACAAAGCGGTGATGCTGGATTGCCGCCAAATGCAGCGTTACAAGTTTGCGAGATCAATGGATTAATGTTTAGGAACCTGGGTTCGTGTAAACCAAGGGTGTGAACATAATCACTGGAGATAGACCAGTTTCGCGACATTTGTTGCTGGAATCCGATCGAGAACTTTTGCACATAAGGTTCCTGAGCTTCTGGGTCATTGATTCGTCCAACCGAACCAGCGGCCAGATTCGCATATGAAAAGCCAGCCGGAACCTGCGGAAGCGGCGTCGTACCGTAACGGAAGCCAAACAACGGTGATGTCGGATCCGGATTGCCAGCCGGGCGATTTAAGTTGATTGCCGACTGGAATACTTCCGGTTGTGATTGAACATCCGAAAATAGCGACAGGTTTTGGAAGATCTGGTCGTAGAAAATGCCGTAGCCTCCGCGGATAACTGTCTTTCCTTCGCCAAATGGATCGTAAGCAAAGCCGATCCTAGGCTGAAATTCGGTCCAGCTAGGAGTCGTTCGTCGAAGGTTGTCTTTGTCGTCGGTAAGAGCGTTCGCCAATGGATGATTCAATTGGTCGAGCAAGAGGATCGTACGATTTCTGTCCTGGGTCGGAAGATTCCCAATGTTCGCATCCCAACGGATACCGAGATTAAGTGTCAGATTTCGTGTGATCTTCCAGTCGTCCTGTGCATAAAAAGCAAGCTGGTCGATCTTCTGGAAATGTGAACTCGCTCCATCATTAAAGGTCAAAGTTTGTAATAGGTCGTCTCGGTTGAATCCTCCTTGAGCAATGATCTGATCAGCGGGGAAGCGGAATGTGAGGTTGTAACCGCGTGTTCCGAAATAAAAGTATCCATCAAGTATCGTGTGAATATAGTTCACACCAAACTTCATTGTGTGGTTACCCTTGACCCACGAAAGATCGTCACGGAACTGGAACTTGCGTTCTTTGGTAGATTGCGGCGTATTAGCATTCTGGCCAATCGTAATACCGTTCGGGAAGTTAAGTGTTAGGCCTTCGGCATTCGGCAGGATCTCGTTAACAAAATCCTGGAAATGGAAGGTGAAAGTGTTCAACACATTCGGCTTTATGTTGTACGTATGGTTTCCAACAAAACTGTAAAGCCGATTAGTGGTCGTGTTGCCACCACTCAGATCTGTTCGCGCCGGGTTGGCCACCTGATCGTTAGGTGAGCTGTTGTCCTGAAACGAAAAGCGAAAGAAAACTGACTGTTTGTTGGTCAATCGGTGGTCGATCTTTGCCGAAAGAAGCCAATCGTCATAAGGCGAAGGAATCTCATCTGTAAACTGGACGCCGGGAATCGCTTGAAGCGAAGCGACCGCGGCCGGGAAGATCGGCACAACTTGACGTTCACGAAAACGCTCAAGAGCAAAGAAGTAGAACGAACGATCTTTCACGATCGGTCCGCCGATGCTTCCCCCGATCTCTTGCCGTTCGAAGTAAGGGTTGTCTCGATTTGCCTGCTTGTCAAAGAAGTCACGAGCTTGAAGGCTGTCGGCTCTAAAATTCGAAAAGAATGATCCGCGAAGTCTGTTGCCGCCGCTCTTCGTGATGACGTTTACAATACCGCCAACTGAACGGCCTTGATCCGCGGTCCAGCCATGCTGGTTGACCTGAAACTCTTGTATCGATTCGTAAGAAAAATTCTGTAGGAGGCTGCCGACAACGTTGTCCTTGTTATCACCACCGTCGACGTTCACGTTGATCTGACGTCCGTCGCCGCCATTAAAGGCGATCGTTCCGACACGTGTTTTCGTCGGGTCGAACGTACCTGTCGGACGTGCTTACGGCGCGATCACTGTCAAACCTGCAAAGGTACGATTCAGCAAAGGAAGATTTTCGATCTCCTGAGGGCTGATCGCCGTATCGAGCTCCGACCTGGTCGTTTCGACCAAGGGCGGAGTAGTGGTGATCGTCACCGTTTCGGTTACGTTTCCGGGCTGAAGATCAAAGTTGACGTTTTGTCGTGCACCGACGTTTAGTTCAACGCTCTCAATAAGAGCCCGACTAAATGACTGAGCCTCAACACTAACGCTGTACAAGCCGGGCTGAAGATTTGGCACTACGTATTCGCCGTCCGAACCGGTAACTGTTGTTCGTTCGGCACCAGTTGCAACGCTCTTAACAGTTACCTTTGCTCCCGGTATAACGTTTCCCTGTCCGTCAACGACACGGCCGGTCACGGTACTGGTCGTTACCTGAGCGGACGCAGCAGAAAACAAGAAAACGAGAGCGAGGGTAGAGATGGCGACTGTTTTCAACGATCTAATGTGTCTTTTGTACATAAGAAGTGAGAACCTCCGAAAATAGATTAGAGAAATTTGTGAACCTGAAAAGTGCGTGAAGCCACCCGCCTTGATGTTAACGAAAGGTTAAATTAATTCGTCTAATCCGCTCTAGGCAAAACGTGTTCCAATTTACCACTCTGACTGTCAGTGAGGAAAAGTCAGCCCTTCATCGGCCGTTACCAACCGCTAGTTGCTAAACCATCCAAAAACTCGGATTTAGTCCGTTGAATTTATGGATTTTAAGTTTGTCTAGGGTCGTCTAATCCCTTGGTCCAAACAGGTTAGCCTGATGCTCTTTTGCTTCTTGGAAATAAGCCAAGTACCCGGAGATCAGCTGAATATGCGTTCGCGCCGAACCGAGGCGAAATAAACATGCAAGTACTGCCAACAACTTCGTTCAAATCACGAACAAGCTTTCCCCAGGGAAAAAATAAAAAGGAGAAAACGAAATGACGAAAGTTGAAAAACTTTTCCGGGGATCTGCTATAGCTGCCCTATTACTCATGTCTGTTGGAATCACTGTTGCCCAAACGAGTGCCTACAAGATCTCGACACCGATCACTCACAAAAATCTGACCGTCTTCCTGATACACGGCAAGAACGAAACGACGAAGACCAACATCATCGCATTGCCGGAAGCAATGGAGCGAAAGATATTAAGAGTTTACGAAACCTCCGACGTTAATGAACTCGAGGTCGAGAATATTTCGAAGACGCTCGACGTTTTTATTCAATCAGGCGACATCGTTAAAGGCGGAAAGCAAGACCGTGTGTTGGCTGTAAGTATAATCATCCCGGCTCGTTCTGGACGCGTAAAGATCGACGCATTCTGTGTCGAATCAGGCCGCTGGCAGAAACGCAGCAATGAAAGTGTTAGCGAGTTTTCGTCGGCTGATGGACGTGTTGTTTCGAAAGACCTGAAGATGGCTGCTAACGGGGCACGTTCACAGCAGGAGGTCTGGAACAAGGTTTCCGAAGCACAGCGAAAGTTGAGCTCGAATGTTGGAGCGTCCGTCGCCGCGGCCGAATCGGCTTCGAGTTTGCAATTAAGTCTGGAAAACGAAAAGGTGGGTGCGAATGCAAACGAATATATCGCAAAGTTGTCGTCCGCGATTAATGGCAAATCGGATGTGATTGGTTACGCGATCGCGATTAATGGGCAGATCAACAGTGCGGACGTTTACGTATCAAACGATCTGTTCAAAAAGCTGTGGCCGCGAATGATAAAGGCGGCCGCGGTCGAGGCAGTTGCTGAATCGCGGGCGGTTCGGCTCGCTGATCCGGTTAAGTCTGATGCCGTAAAATCGTTTCTAGCCGATGCCGATAATGGCAAGCCGAAAGAAAGAGCGATTGCAGGGAAAGCCAGCGTGGTCACGCGGGAACAAGACGACAATACCGTTTTTGAAGCACGGGATGAAAGATCAAAAACGATCGTTCATCGCAATTATGTGAAGAAGAACTAGCAATCTAAGAAAATCATAAGGCCGCATCGCAAATTCGCACTAACAAAAGCGTCTAAGCGGTGCGGTTTTTTTGTTAAAATCGGTTTTTCAGGAAGTTTGTTATGAAAAAAGTTCTATTGCTCGCCATACTGTTGTTCTCGGTTTCTTCTCACGCTCAGACGAAGACATTTCGTTGGAGTTCTGAATTGTGCGATCACCTAGGTACGTATGATTCTAAGAAATATATCGAGTTTCAGCTTCGCGACACAATGAAGCTGATGGATTATACGATGACCAATCTGAAGAATTTTCCTCATGTCTGGAAATGGGAAGATATCGAAAAGCTGAATGTTGCAGCATTAGATGCCGAATACGAACTAAAGAACGAAAAGCTCAAAGCTTTGAATGTTGTTGCCGTTCCTTATTTTCAAAATGCTAAAAAGGCTCAGCTAAGGGAACTCGAACAAAGATACGTATTGGGCCGGGCAAAATTGCTTGCATTTAGAACGCCGGAAGTTTTGCGTGATTATCCTGCAGCCGAAGCGTGTAAGGCAAAGTATGTTGAGCCGCTGATCGCTAAAGACGAAAGCCTTTTCAAAGTCTGGCTCGATGTTAGTATGGACTCGCGATCCCGCAACAGTGATCCCGGCCGCTTAAAACGCATCTTCGAAGAACAGAGGGCGTCGCCGGAAAGATTACAGTTTGCGATCATCGAGGTCATGGGATTTGGATTTGGCAACTGCGCGAATGCCCTTATCGAGCAGGATGACGGTGGCAGCAATGGCGAGCATGAGAAAGCATTTCGAAAACTGTTTACTCGCGTTCGCGATGTAAATTGTGTTGACCCTTAAATGTTCATTTTTGTCGAGTTGTCAACGAACGCTGTCGCTCGAAATGTTCGACGATCTCGTTGGCGGCTCGGTTTCCGACGAAAGGTTTGAGGTGGGCGACCTCGGCTTTGGCGATCCGTTCGATCGATCCAAAATTCTTCAACAACGCTAATTTTCGCTTTTCGCCAATGCCCGGAATCGCGGAGAGTTCCGATGTGAAATCCCGCTTCTCGCGGCGTTTTCGGTGAAACTCGATTGCCGTCTTATGCGTCTCTTCGCGGATCTGCAAGACAAGACGAAACGCGAGCGAAAACCTGTCGAACGGGATCGGGTTGTCCTCGCGGCCATAGATAAGCAGGTGCGAAATTTGATTATGCTGTTTCGGCGGTTTCACGATTCCGACGAGCATAATTTGTTCCAGATCAAGAGCACGCATTGCTTCGGCAGCGGCGGAAAGTTGGCCTTTGCCACCGTCGATAAATATCAATTCCGGAAGCTGGCCGCCCTCATCCATCATTCTTTTGTAGCGGCGAAAAACGGCCTCGTTCATTGAGGCAAAATCGTTCTGTCCGTCCACGCTTTTGATTATGAATCTTCGATAAAGATTCTTTGCGGGCTTTCCGTTATCGAAAACTGCGATCCCGGCGACATTCTCGGAACCTGAGATATTCGAAATATCAAACGATTCGATCCGTTGGGGAAAATAAGAAAGTTCAAGAACTTCCTGTAACTCTTCCAAGACCTTTTGTGAATCCGGCTTGAGGACTCGGAAACGTTGCTCGAAGGCGATCCTTGCATTGGTTTCAACAAGAGTTATCAACTCCTTTTTGCGGCCTCGTTTCGGATCCAATATTTTCACGCGGCGGCCTCGGCGTTCGGTCAACAATTTCTCCAAAACTTGGCGATCGTCGAAATCGTTCGGCACGTGTATTTCGAGCGGCACATAATCAGTCGAATAATATTGGATCAACACTTCACCTAGGAAATCCGAAGCGCTGAATTCGTCATCGTCTTCCGCCATATCTTCCCAAAAGAACTCACGGCGCCCGACGATACGGCCTTCGCGCATTGTAAATAACTGCAGTGCGAGCCGCGGTCCTTCGCGGTGGAAACCAAAAATATCAATGTCGCTTTCGGCTGTCGTCGCCATCTTTTGTTGATCACCGAGCTGCAAAACGGTTCGGTGCAGATCACGAAATCTAGCGGCGATCTCAAACTTATCTTCGCTCGCAAACTTCCACATTCGCTGTTCCAGATCGGCGGCAAGTTCCTTGTTCTTTCCCTCGAGCAAGGTCTTTACGTCGCGTGCGGCTTCGACATATTCTTCCTGTGTGCACAGACCTTTGACGCACGGCCCGAGACATCTTTTCAGGTGATATTCCAGACACGGCCGCGGCAGCTTTCCATCGATCTCGATCTCGCAGGTTCGCAACTGGAATGTCCGATTTATCAGGCTCAATGTCTTTCTGGCGAGCGTGACCGGCAGAAAAGGCCCGTAATAACTGCTGCCATCACGGACGACGCGGCGCGTTATTACCACTTTCGGAAAAGGTTCGTTCGTTAGCTTCAGATGCGGATATTGCTTGTCATCTTTCAGCATCACGTTAAAACGCGGCTTGTGTTTCTTGATCAGATTCGACTCAAGCACCAACGCTTCGACCTCGTTATCGACAACGATATATTCGAAATCCGCGATCAATCGTTTCAGCTGCTGCGTTTTATAATCGACGGCTTTGCTTGCCTGAAAGTAAGACCGGACGCGGTTTCGTAAGTTTTTCGCCTTCCCGACGTACAAGATCTTT
>JBGTKQ010000010.1:0-13469 GCA_041744555.1 Pyrinomonadaceae bacterium | reverse complement strand
GCGTTGATGCGGACGATCCAAAGCTTGCGAAAATCCCGCTTCTTCAACTTACGGCCGGTATATGCGAAATTTAACGCACGCTCGACCGATTCTTTAGCTGAACGGTACAGCTTCGACTTTGTTCCACGATAGCCTTTGGCTAAGGCTAATATTTTTTTACGTTTCTCTAAACGTTTATTACCACGTTTTGCTCTTGGCATTTCTTCACTCCTTTCAGTCGTGAAAAGGCAAAAGTAAAAAGTTAAAAGGGAAAATAAATGCTATAAAGCGGAGATTTTGCCTTTTATCTTTTGCCTTTTTACTTATCTAGTTTCTTCCGTACGGCAGCATCTTCTCGACACGTTTTTGGTCGCCTTCGGAAACCAATACATCGATGTCGAGATTGCGTTTACGCTTGCTCGTTTTCTTGGTTAAAATATGTCGTGCGTGCGAATGGCCGCGTTTGAATTTTCCCGACGCGGTTGAACGAAAACGCTTCGCTGCACCCTTGTGTGTTTTAAGTTTTGGCATAACTGTCTCCTAAAATTACTTATCTAATGCTCTAATTGCTGCTTCTATAACAGGCAGCGATCGAACCACTGCGGCAGCATCTATCTTATCCATTGTGTCGTTTGCCGTATGGATCGTTGCAAGTGCTTTCGGCATTTGCCCGGCCGCAGGCGGCTCTCCGCCAAGAAGCTTTGTGATCCCTTTTATCTCGTCGGCACTAAGCAAACTAAACGAATACGATTCAACGCCGCCGGCCTGAAAGCTCACATGATCGCTCGGCGGATAAACTTTTCCGTGGCTCAACGGGAACTTCGAAGTCTCTGATGCCCAAAGCATGTTCGATAGGAAGTCTCCGCCTTCAACACCCGTCCAAAGCCACAATGTGTCGCCATAACCATAAACATCGAAATTGATGTACATGGCGGGAAGCCCACGTTCCTTACGATTCTCGACGAAAACTCGCGAACCGTGTAGGCCTTGTTCTTCGTGATCCCAAAATGCCGCCTGAAGGTTGATATTCTTAAGTGGCTTGTCTTTAAATGCACGTAGCAACAAAAGGATCGCTGCCGAACCAGACGCATTGTCAACCGAACCGTTGCCGATCGCGACACGGTCGTAATGAGCACCGAGCATAATGCTGAACTTTGCATTCGGGTTAGAGACCTCGCCGATCATATTCGTACCGCTAACTATTTTTCCGTCTCGGTTCTTTCGCGAAAATCCTTCGGTCGAAATTCGAACTTTGATGTCGGCAAGTTCTTTCTTGATGGCTGCCCCGCGTTCAGCGGTATCATTGCCGTCCGAGATCGCTCCGATAAGGGCGGAGTAATGCTTCGCCTCAAACGATGGTTTTAGATCATTCGTTTGAGCGATCGCTGGTACGGCCAAGATGGCAACAAGCAACGTAAGTTTTAAGAGCGATCTATACATTAAAATATTTCGTCTTCGTCCCTTTCGACAGCGGTCTCGATCCCGGCAGCTTCGTCAATCTTTTTCGATTCCTTCTTAGGATTTTCACTGGTCGGGTCTTCCGTCTTATGGATCTTTTCGCTCGGCTTTTTGTCGGCCACTTTCGCTTTCTTTGGAAGGAAGATGGTGAACATCTGATAGCCTTCCATTTTTGGGTAGATCTCGACGTCTGCCAGATCGACTAGATCAGCAGTTAGCCGTTTCAATATCTTTGCGCCGAGTTCTCTGTGCGTCATTTCGCGTCCGCGGAACGCGATCGCGGCTCGGACCTTGTCGCCGTCTTCCAACCATTCGCGGGCGTGCTTCATACGGTATTCGTAATCGTGGTCGTCGGTTCCCGGACGGAACTTGATCTCCTTGACCTGAACATTTACCTGTTTCTTTTTCGCGTCATGAGCCTTCTTTTTTTGCTCATACAGAAACTTTCCGTAATCAATAAGTTTGCACACCGGCGGCTGAGCTTTGGGAGCGATCTCGACGAGATCAATACCCATTTCGCGAGCCTTGGCGATCGCGTCGCGAACATCCATTACCCCGAGAGCCTCTCCGTCTTCGGTGACTACACGAACTGACGGAACTCTGATCCGTTCGTTCGTCCGGTGTAACGGTTCACGAAAACGCGGCTTAAAATTTCTTCCACCAAATCTTCTAGCGATATCTGCCTCCTTTGGTCATTTGCGATCTTAGAGCGAACGCAGCTGTTTTTTCTGCGTAATGACTTCTAAGAACTCTTCAAGCGTCATCTGCCCGATGTCGCCCTCTTTACGTTCACGTACTGCAACTTTTCCGGCTTCCAACTCCTGATCGCCAAGCACAAGCATGTACGGCACTTTCTGGAGCTGAGCATCGCGAATTTTCGCGCCGATCTTATCAGACTTTGTATTTGATTCAACACGGAAACCGGCTGAACGGATCTTTCCGGCAATGATTTCTGCGTACTCGTTGATTCGATCCGTTATCGGAAGAACGGCGACCTGAACAGGTGCGAGCCAAAGCGGGAAAGCACCGGCATACTGTTCTATCAACACACCGAAAAACCGCTCGATAGAACCGAACAACGCACGATGAATCATTATAGGCTGATGCTTTAAGTTATCGTCGCCTGTATATTCAAGCTCAAAACGCTCTGGAAGATTAAAATCGAGCTGTATCGTTCCAAGTTGCCAAACGCGCCCGATGGCGTCCTCAATCTTAATGTCGATCTTTGGGCCGTAGAAAGCCGCTTCACCTTCGATACGTTCGTAGGAAATGTTCCTTTCGTTCAAGGCGCTTGCAAGCTGTTCCTCGGCACTTTCCCAATCCTCGTCAGCTCCGAGATAGCCTTTGTTCTCCGCACCGCCGCGCACCGACAATTCGAATTTTATCTTGTCAAAGCCGTAGGTTTCAAAGACCTTGATCGCGAAATCCAAACAATCAGAGACTTCAGTATGCACTTGGTCCGGACGGACGAAAAGATGTGCGTCGTCAACGGTAAATCCGCGAACACGCATTAGCCCGTGAAGTGCTCCTGACAATTCCGCACGATAGACCGTGCCCATTTCGGAATATCTTTGTGGCAGGTCGCGGTAGCTGCGCGGCGACGACTTGTAAATACCTATATGGAAGGGGCAATTCATCGGCTTGAGCCGGTACTCTTCATCCTCAATGCTCGTCGGCGAATACATCGAGTCAGAATAATTGCCTTCGTGACCGCTCTTAACCCAAAGATCACGCTTTGCGATGTGCGGCGTGAACACGAAACTGTAACCGCGCTTTTCAAGCTCTTCCTTGAGAAGGCGTTCCATTTCCATTCTGATGATTCCGCCTTTCGGATGCCATAGGATCAATCCCTGGCCATAATCATCGTCGATCGAAAAGAGGTCGAGCTGTTTGCCGAGCTTACGATGATCGCGTTTCTCAGCTTCTTCGCGTTGCTTGACCCATGTGTCGAGCTCTTCCTGTTTCGCAAACGCGGTTCCGTAGATCCGCTGCATTTGCTGGTTCTCCGCGTCGCCCTTCCAATATGCTCCGGACAACGCCAGCAGCTTAAAGGCTTTTAGTTTACCAGTATGCGGAACGTGCGGGCCGAGACAGAAATCGATGAACGGAGAACCGTCAATATAATAGACGCTGGCTGAGTCCGAAACCTTTTCGTCGATCAGTTCACGTTTCAATGGCTCATCACGCTTGTCAAAAAGATCGAGAATAGTTGCTTTGTCAATATCTTCCCGCCGGTAAACAAGATTAGCTTTAGCGATCGATTTCATCTTCTTTTCGATGACCGGAAGATCTTCTTCGGTAAGATTTCGCGGAGCAATTAGATCGTAATAAAAGCCATAGCGCGGATCTTCCATCAGGGCTGGTCCGACTCCAAGTTTCGTTCCCGGAAAAAGATCGAGCACCGCAGCAGCGAGTAGGTGAGCCGTGGAATGGCGAATTACTTCGAGGCCGTCGCGGGTTTCAAGCGTGATCGGTTCGATCGAAAGAACTTCGTCTGTCACATCAATCGACTTATTCAGATCGACTTCCGCACCGTTTACCTTCGCCGCAAGGGCTGATTTCAGGGCATCGCGGTCAAACGCCTTGATAGCCTCCGCAACGGTCGCAGGCGCAGGAATGAGACGTTGATCCCCACCAAATTTAATGTTTAATTCGCTCATAATATTGTCAATTGAGAATTGCTCGACCGTATGTTGGTTGTGAAAGACGGGAGCCACAAATGCAAGCCGCGCATCTTCGTCCAATTAACAATTAGCAATTGCCAATTAACAATGCCTACTACTAACTAAGATCAGATCCGATAAGAGCGACTTTGCCTTACGAATTCCAAAAGAATCCGCGAATGTCCCGCCGTTAGAGGCGGGTCGTAGTAGTTGTATAAACTGCAAAGTTCTTCGAAAGCATCCTATCGAAAATATAAATGGTAGTCTCTAGCAGACTCGAACTGCTGACCCCTACCTTGTCAAGGTAGTGCTCTACCAACTGAGCTAAGAGACTGAACCCCTCGCCAATTCAAGAGAAAGACGAACCTAAAGAATGACAAACGGCAATAAAAGTGTCAAATGGGGATGGCGTCAAGGTCATAAGATTAGAGGTTGAAAAGTGCGTGAATCGGGGCTGGGGCGTGATATTCGCGTTTTCTGGGCAACTTTCTTATGAATGCTAATCAACCCCGGTGCAAAAGCGATGCATCGCGATCGCAACAAGTTTCGACGTTCGGTCGTCTTCGTCGTACTTCGGATTTACTTCGCTGAATTCTATCAGCTTGGTATTGGCGAGCGACGCGGCGTATTTCACTAGCTGAATAAACTCACCCGCTCGCAATCCGAGCGGTGACGGCGCGGATGTTCCCGGAGCATCCGCCATTCGAACTACGTCTAGATCAAAGCCAAAAAATGTGCTCATCGAAGAACTGTGATTGACGAAATGCTGTTTGATGTGTTCCTTGAGTTCCAGATCGGCTTCGTCCCGGCTCCGAAGCAGTTCGAGGCTGATACGGTTAACGCCAAGTTCGCGAATATACTCATAATAGACCGGTGAACAGAAGTGCGTTTGATAACCCACCTCGTAAAAGTAACGAGGAAGGAGAAGCTTTTCTTCCAAGAGCTGTCGATACGGCGTCCCGCTGTTCCGCTGGTCGGCAATGCGAACATCCAAATGAGCATCAATGTTGATTCCGATCCAGTTCGCCGCTCCGAATATCTCACTCATCGCTCGACCGTCAGGATATGAAATGTCATTTCCGCCGCCCAAAACGATCAAACGCTTCCCGTCAGCGAGTACCTGTTTAACGATCTCACAATGATTGTCGTGAGTATCTTCAAGGCTCGATCCGATCTTCACGTCACCAATGTCAATGATCTTTTTCTTAATGTTGAATGTGGTTAATTTGTAGAACTGTTCGCGTATCTTGTGCGGAGCCAGTGCGGCTCCTTCGCGACCATTATTACGACGAACTCCTTCATCTTGAGGGCAGCCGAGAATTGCGATCTCGGCCGCTTCGTAATGTGTATCTTCTCGGCCAACCACCTCGCCAAGGCGCGGGTCGTTGCGGTCGCCACGTTTGAAAAAGACTTGTTGTTGTGGACGTGTAGTCAATTCAAAAATACCTGCCATATTGGCGTCTAGTATTTTCCGAAACGGTTCTCAAGTCAATATCGAGGTCCTTGGCTGACGTCGTTTACCACAGCATTTACACGCGAAAGTTGCCGCATCATTGTCCAGCTCAGCAAACCGCTTATCCGCCTGTGCTCGGATCTCCTCTTTTTCATTCGAATCAAAGTATTCGTTGATCGCGGTTACTACCAACAGCTTTTCAGGGTTGGTTAATCCTAGGAATCCGTTAAAGACGATTATGGTATTTTGGGTCATTTCAAAATTTTCCTTGACTTAATCTATTAGTTAGATTAACACTAGCGATTTCGAGTTTAACGATGAACGTCCGGCCCGGCCATTCAGGATCATGAAACACTATTACCTAGCTTTTTTGACTTTGGCGATCGGTGTCTTTTCAACTTTTGCGTCAGCACAGGTCGACGAATTCTGTGCCGAATTTGGCGCTATACCGACCCTTGAGTCTGCAAGGCTAAGCACGCCGTACGTCTATGGGCACATAACGTACCGAGCTACCGACTCTGGCGCCAAGTTCCCACGGATAACCGTCATCTACATAGAACGAGAACAGGCGGCGAAGCGAATAACAGTGAGTGAAAGAGGCTCTTACTGCTTCCGTCGGTCCGGCGGTGCTGGCGGTGGAACGCTTTTGATCGATATTGACGGCGTCGAGGTAGCGAGACGAGGTGTTTCCGGTTTTGGAACAGCCCAAGTTAGGGAAGATTTTGACATTGCTCCACACGACCGTTCAACTACAACGCCGCCGTCTGTTGTATCGGCCAAGTTTCCATACCCACGAACGGAAAAAGTGAAGGATCTGTTCATCAAGACGTCTGAAGCGGAAGCCAGTAAGGATGTTAAGCAGGCGATAAAGTACATGACGGATGCGGTCGCATCCGATCCAAGGGGTTTTATCGCATGGGCAAAGCTTGGAACTTTGTATCTAGACCAAAAGGCCTATTCCGACGCGGAATCAGCCTTCCGAAAGTCGCTTGAACTGAAACCAGAATATACGCCTGCGTGGATCAACGCCGGTAAGGTGCGAACCGAGCAAAAGCAATACGAAGCGGCCGTCGAAGTTTTCAAACATGCGATAACCCTCGATCCGTCTTCTGCACGCACCTATCAATTACTCGGTGAAGCCTATTTGATGACGAAACGCGGATCGCTTGGAGCGGAAGCGCTAAATAAAGCTCTTGAAATGGACCCGATCGGGATGGCGGAATGCCATCTTCAGCTTGCTCACCTTTACCAGTTAGCCAAGGCAAACGATATGGCCGCCAAAGAATACAAAGCCTTTCTCGAAAAAGCTCCGAATCATCCGGATAAGAAGAAATTCGAAAAATTTATTAAAGAACATTCGAGGTGAGATCAACCGTTCTGCATTGGTATTTCGACGTTATTCTTTTTCGCAAAATCAATAGCTTCTTCGTATCCGGCGTCCGCATGGCGAATGACGCCCATTCCGGGATCGGTTGTTAGAACACGTTCGATGCGGCGAGCGGCTTCGGATGTGCCGTCGGCGACGATTACTTGTCCGGCGTGGAGCGAATAGCCAATGCCTACGCCGCCGCCTTGGTGAAGCGAAACCCACGTTGCACCGCCGGCGACATTGATCATTGCGTTAAGATATACCCAATCAGCGATGGCGTCGCTACCATCTTTCATTGACTCTGTTTCCCGATTCGGCGAGGCGACACTCCCGCAATCGAGGTGATCCCGTCCGATCACGATCGGTGCCTTTAGTTCGCCGCTGGCTACCATTTCATTAAGCTTCAAACCGGCCTTTACACGAGACCCGTAGCCGAGCCAACAAATGCGGGCGGGCAGTCCCTGGAATTCAACCCTTTCCTGAGCCATCGTCAGCCACTTGGAAAGATGGTCGTCTTCGGGGAAAAGGTTCATCATGGCTTCGTCAGTGCGGTAAATGTCTTCTTTCTCGCCCGAAAGAGCGACCCACCGGAATGGCCCTTTGCCCTCGCAAAACAGAGGCCGGATATAGGCTGGAACAAATCCAGGATAGTCGAACGCGTTCGCAACGCCGTTATCTTTAGCCCTTTGTCTTAAATTGTTGCCATAATCGAAAACGATCGACCCGCGACGCTGAAATTCGAGCATTGCCTCGACATGCTTCGCCATCGAATCCATCGCACGGCGTTCGTACTCAGTTTGGTTTGACTTGCGAAGTTGGTTGGCCTGATCAACGTTAAGCCCGACCGGAATGTAACCGTAAAGTACATCGTGTGCGGAAGTTTGGTCGGTCACGACATCGGGCAAGATACCGCGTTCGAGCAATTCCCAATGGACTTCCGCAGCGTTGCCGTGAAGAGCTATAGACGTCGCTTCCTTTGCATCAACCGCAGTCCGTACTTGAGCTATTGCATCGTTCAGATCTTTGGCCGCGACATCCACCTGCTTCAGTTGCAGCCGGCGTTCAATTCGCCAGGGATCGACATCAACCAATAATCCGACGCCGCTATTAAACGTGATCGCCTGAGCCTGTGCACCGCCCATTTCGCCGAGGCCAGCAGTAAGTACAAACTTTCCTGCGAGAGTGTCCCAACCGTGTTGCCGGGCCAGTGAACCGAAAGCCTCATACGTACCCTGCAAAATGCCCTGCGTGCCGATGTATATCCACGAACCGGCGGTCATTTGACCGTACATCATCAGGCCATCGCGTTCATATCGGTCGAACTGCTGCTGCGTCGCCCAATGGGGAACGATGTTGGTATTTGCGATAAGCACGCGCGGAGCGTCCGTATGAGATTTGAAGATGCCAACCGGTTTGCCCGATTGGACCAGCAAGGTTTCGTCTTCGTTCAAGTCCTTTAACGAGCGCAAGATCGCATCGTAACTTTCCCAGTTCCGTGCAGCCTTACCGCGACCGCCATAAACGATCAAGTTCTCAGGATCGAAAGCAACTTCGGCATCAAGATTATTCTGGATCATCCGATACGCGGCCTCGATCAGCCAGTTCTTACAAGTAAGTTCGTTCCCTATTGGAGCCTTTACGTTTCGTGTCATATTCACTGGATATGATAGCCGTAAAATCCGATCAGGGTAAATCCTAATAAGAGGCTGTTCCTCAGAATTTTGCTTCGTGATAACATCGGAAAGATTTTCATATATTCGGAGGTTAAATATGTTCATTATTCGCTTATGGATATTAGTATCGTTCCTTGTAATCGCGAGTTCTACGTATGGCCAAATGGTCAGGCAACCTGTCAAGCCTATATACGACGGAGCTCTGGCAAAAAAGTTGGGGGCCGATGATTACGGGATGCGGCAGTATGTTCTCGTTATTCTCAAAACGGGTCCGAAGCAAATGCCTGAAGGAAAGGAACGAGATTCGATGTTTGCGGGACATTTTGCGAATATGAATCGTCTTGCGGGCGAAGGCAAACTTGCGCTTGCCGGGCCGCTCGATAAGGTCGATGGTTGGCGTGGACTATTTATTCTGGCGGTGACCGATATAGAAGAAGCGAGGGCGTTGGTAGCCACAGATCCTGTCGTGATCAACGGCGAAATGATAGCCGAATATCACAAATATTACGGCTCAGCGGCATTGATGACCGTTAATGACACACATACGAAAGTCGCGGAGAAATCGTTTTGAAGATGTATAGAACAAATATTAGAAGTTTAAGGAAAGTTATTCTTGGTTTGGTGCTGATCGTTGCCGGTGCTTTTACGGCGATTGGCCAACAGCCGACAGGTTCGATCTCAGGCACCGTTGTAGACGCCAATGGAGCGGTGATACCTAATGCGACAGTAAGTGCCGCAAATAAAGTTACCGCCATTAAACGAACGACTGTTTCGAACGCTGACGGAGGATACGTTATTGCAACATTGCCAGCCGGCGAATATGAACTAACGTTCACGGCCAGCGGCTTTAAGACAACACGGATTATCGACGTGATCGTAAATGTTGGACAGGTAACTTCGGCCAATGCTCCATTGGAAGTCGGCGACCTTAACGTAATTGGTTGTGAGTTGGTCGGAGAGCTTCCACAAGTTGATACGCAGACCTCGAAGGTTGATTCCGTGATCGGCACCCTCGAGATCGGCACGCTGCCACTAAACGGCCGCAATTTTCTTGAACTTGCTCTCCTTACGCCGGGGAACACCCTCGCTCCGAATTTCGACCCAACCAAAACCAACACCGTCGTTATTTCATCGGCGGGTCAGATCGGCCGAGGCGGAAACGTAATGATTGACGGTGCAGACAACAACGACGATGTTGTCGGCGGTTTGCTCATCAACATATCACAGGATGCGGTGCAGGAATTTCAGGTTGCGACGAATCGTTTTTCGGCGGAGTACGGACGGTCCGGCTCGTCAATCATCAATGTTGTGACTAAAGGCGGAACGAACGAACTGCGAGGATCATTCTCGTTTTTTGAGCGCGACCGTCAGCTGCAGGGTTTACCCGCTACTTTCGACCGAAATCAGCCGACACCGCCGTTCGATAGGCAGCAATATGCGTTCACTGTCGGCGGGCCATTTATTAAGGACAAGTTGTTTGCTTTCGGGGCTGTCGAATACCGGGATCAGGATGGCGCCGTATTGGTCGGCGTCCGAGACGTTCCGACTCGGACGATCACGCGCGGTTTTGCGATATCTCCCTTAAAGGATTTTCTATTCAACACGCGTTTCGACTATCTCGTCAACGACTTTCACACTTTAGGTTTTCGTTATGCGTTTCAGGACGCGGATGCGACCGACGCAAGCAAACTTGATCGCGCAATCGGTTCAGCCTCCTACCTCCAGAACCTAAAGAACCGTTTTCATTCGGTGATCGGAAGTTGGAGTGGGGTCTTTTCCCCAACGGTCGTCAATAACCTCAGCGTTAGCTTTAATAGTTTTGATAATGCAACAGATCCCGTCGAGACGGGTCGTCAGCTTACTTTTCCGAGCATTTTGGACGGAACGAGTTTTCGCGTTCCGCAGGGAACCACTCAGGACCGCGTGCAGATCGGGAACGCGACGACAGTGACCGCGGGAAATCATATTTTTAAGGTCGGTGGCGAATTTCAAAATGTTGGTTCCACCCTTTTTCTGGGTGTGTTTCAGAACGGGCGACTCGAGTTTGTGCAGGACTTTGCCGACGCAGACAGAAACAATGACGGGCAGATAGATGACAACGACCTACTGTTTGCCGTGACGCTTCGCAGTCAGTTTCCCGAACGTCCGCTGAATCTTGATAACATAAATAGCAAGCATTTTGCGCTCTACATTCAAGATGATTGGCGGGTCCGCCGAAATCTGACGTTCAATATTGGAATAAGGTATGAGGCTGATACTAACGTCAAAAACAACTCCGGCTATGATCAGGTCAATCCGCTGGTTGCGTCATTCTATAGCGGTGAACGAAAGGCTGATTACAACAATCTTGCGCCTCGTATTGGGTTTAACTGGTCGGGTTTCGGCGACAAGTTTAGTGTTCGCGGCGGCTACGGAATTTACTATGATCGCGTCGTGCTGCAGTTGATATCGCTCGAACGCGGCCTCGATGGACGTGCATTACCCGTTGCTGTTAGAGCGGGAAATGCTTTGACCGATCCCAACGGGGTGCCGATCTTTCTTGACCAGAACGGCAGGTTTTTGCCGTTCGCCCCAACACTTGCAGATCCGTTCTCTGGTTTCATTCTTCCGGGAGCAGGTGCGTCCGGAATAAACATAATTGACAACTCGCTTCAAAACCCGATGGTTCAGCAATCGAACCTCGGTTTTCACTGGGAGCTTGCAAGTGATCTAGTCTTACGTGTCGACTATCTGCACAACTTCGGAACGAATTTTATTATCGGCCGTAACATCGGTGTTGTGAATAATCCGGTTGTCGGCGGCCCGGACCGTGTTGTAAATCTCGAATCAAGCGTCAAGACGAAATACGACGGCCTACTGCTAAGTTTTGAAAAGCGGTTTAATGATCGCTTCGGTTTCCGATCGTCGTATACGATTTCAAAGGCATTTAATTATGCAAATGACGATCAGGTACCGTTCTCAAATGGCCCGATCGACCCGAATAACTTGCAGTTGGAATATGGGCCGACGCCGAACGATCAGCGGCACAGGTTTACGTTTGCAGGTTCTGTCGATCTGCCTTACGGGTTTCGCGTTTCGCCGATCCTAACCCTGGCATCGGGTGTTCCGATGGACATTATTTTACCCGGCGGACAATCGCGGGTTCCGGAGCTTCAGAGAAATGCTGGCGGCCGTTTGTTCGAGAATGCGTCGGAACTGAATACGTTTATAACCCAGATCAACGCTGGCCGTTCGGCTGCCGGTCAATTGCCGGCGGCACCCGCGAATGTAAGGTTTAACGACGATTTCAGTTCACTTGACGTTCGCCTTTCAAAGGTTTTCAAGTTTACGGAAAGGATGCGGCTCGAACCGATCCTTGAAGTTTTCAATCTGTTCAACATGACGAATATCCTTGGTGTTTCGAACACAAACTTTTCCGGTTTCGGCAACGTGCTCGGCACTCCATCGTTCGGGCAACCGGTGACGACCGCTGGAGGGGTTTTCGGCTCAGGCGGGCCGCGTGCGTTTCAGTTAGCAGGGAGATTTACGTTCTAGATCGTTCGATGCACCTAAAACGCCAATTTGGCCTTTGGACGGCCGTCGCCATGATAATCGCACAGGTTATCGGCGTCGGTATTTTTCTGGTGCCGGCGGGGATGGCGAAATCGGTCGGCTCTCCGGCTTGGCTTTTCGGGATTTGGGCCGTGGTCGGGCTGATGACGCTTTGCGGTGCACTATGTTATGCAGAACTCGCTTCGCGATTTCCTGAGGCCGGAGGTAGCTATGTTTACCTGCGTGAGGCCTATGGTCATGGGACGGCATTCGTTTATGGCTGGATGGTTCTGCTCGTGCTCGATCCTGGATTGACCGCGATCTTCGGCGTTGGCTTCGCGGCGTACGCAAGCTTCATATTCGAGATTTCTCCATTGATGCAGCAAGTCGTTGCGATCGCGACGATCGTTTTGGTAGGGGTATTGACCATACTTGGAACCGGGCTTGGAGCCGGATTTCTAAAAGCGTTGACTGCGATCAAGGTCGGTACGCTGTTGTTCATCGTTATTTTCGGGTTTGGCAGCGGTAAAGGCGACTGGGCAAATTTCTCGCCCTTCTTTGCAACGCCGCCCGATATGTTTGGAGCGCTTGCGGGCGGACTGGTCGGCGCCTTTTTTGCATTTGCCGGTTGGTGGGAAGTAACGCGAATGACTGGCGAGATCGCCGATCCTAAGCGTAACGTTCCGAGGACCCTTATACTAGGAATCGTCGGGCTTTCAGTGATCTATATTTCGGTAAGCGCGGTGTTTACATATCTGGTGCCGGCAGCAGGTGTCGAAAACGACGCGGCCTTTGCTGCTCTAGCCGGCAAGGCTCTGTTCGGCGAGACCGGCGGCCAGTTGTTTGCGATCATCGTTTGTATTTCAGTTATTGGAACGCTTTTCGCGTATCAGCTCGTGTCGCCGCGTGTTTACTATGCGATGGCAAAGGACGGATTATTCTTCCGCTCGTTCGGCGAACTGCATTCGAAATTTGGAACGCCGCATTTGGCGATCTCGATCCAGGTTGTCCTCGCCTCAATATTAATTGTTTCAGGAGGTTTCAATGAGATACTCGGTTATTTCTTTTTTGTTGTGATTTTTTTTGTTGCCCTGGCAGTAGCGGGTCTCGTAAGAATTCGCCACCAGGAAACTGACGGTTACGCAACGCCATTCTATCCGTTACCGCTAATAGTTTTCCTGATATTGATGATCGCAATCCTCTTTTTTGTCGGGATACGAAACCCGATGCAGACCCTGATCGGACTCGGTGTTGTGTCGCTCGGCATTCCCGTTTATCATTTTATTTTTAAACAACATTATGGCTTGGATAAAAACGATCAAATTTGAAGACGCCGACCCGAA
>JBGTKQ010000009.1:0-16669 GCA_041744555.1 Pyrinomonadaceae bacterium | reverse complement strand
CTCAGGTTCCGCGGCGAAAACGGCACGCATCTGTTCGAGAAGCGAAGCACGAATGATACACCCTCCACGCCATATTTTCGCGATCTCGGCAAGGTTTAGTTCGTATTTTTTCTCTACGCTCGCGACCTGCAATAGCGAAAGACCTTGAGCATAGGTAATTATAAATGAGCTAAGAAGAGTGGTCTTTAATTGTTCGATCGACTCAGCACGATCGGCGTTAAACTCGGCCCGGACCTCGGCGGTTTGCGAAAGATTTCCGTGGAAAACCTTGCCGTCCGAAGTTTCAGCGTTCATTCGGGCGTCGCTCTGTTGTAAGCTAGCTTCGGTCTCGACTTCCCGTTCGGCACGCGCGGCCTTCGGGCCGGTTACGCGTTCACTCGTAACGGTCTCTCCGTTGGTTTTCTGCTCTTCAGTCTCGGGGAAAGTTTTCCAGCTTATCTTTTCGGCGATCTTTATCCTTGTTTCTTTTTGCGCAGATATCTGCCGCATCGAGACAGCCGAATCTATCGTCGGGATCGGCACGCCGAGGTCCATCGCGGCCTGCGACGTCCATTTGCCCGTCCCTTTTTGCGCCGCTTTGTCTAAAACCATTTCGACGAGAGCCTTTCCGGTTTCCGAATCTTCTTTTTTGAGTATTTCTGCAGTGATCTCGACGAGGAACGAATTCAGCTCGGTACGATTCCATTCGGAAAATGTGTCAGACATTTCGCGATAATCCATTTTCAACACGCGGAGCATAAAATCATACGTCTCCGCAAGTATCTGCATCAGGCCATACTCGATGCCGTTGTGTACCATCTTTACAAAATGCCCGGCCGATCGCCGGCCAACATGAGCCGCACACGGTTCTCCTTTCACTTTTGCTGATACAGCTTCAAAAATCGGGCGTACATGCTCGTAAATCTCCGACTTGCCGCCAACCATGATACTCGCACCATTCCGAGCCCCTTCTTCGCCGCCACTAACTCCAACACCGAGAAACTCAATGCCATTATCATTTAGATCTGTTTCGCGGCGCTCGGTGTCAAGATAATGTGAATTCCCGCCATCAATGACGATGTCGCCCGTTTCCAAATGCGGCAGGAGTTCGGCGATCACCGAATCAACTATCGGTCCCGCCGGCACAAGCAGCATTATTTTTCGGGGTGATTCGAGCGATGCGACGAACGACGGCAGATCGTTCGCAGAACTGACCGTGTAATCGGCGCCTTCGGTTTCCAGAAGATCACGCTTAACCGCATCGAGGTCGTAACCGACCGCGGAAAGACCATGCTCTGCCACATTCAGCAAAAAATTACGACCCATCGTACCAAGGCCTATCATTCCAAATTGAGCTTTCGACATTTAGTGACCTGTTTTCTTTAGGAAAGTACTTTTAAGATTCTTCTCTATTTCCTGATGAAGCGGCGTACTTCCGGGATGAGTCGTTTCGTTGAGCTTAATTGCCTGCTTGGCACACTTGCCGCAAAGCATGTACGCAATGATCACACCTTGTTCACGAAAAAAGAATGTGTTTAACGACAGCAGATCCTTGCCCTTTGATCTCATCGGTTTCATTTTTCCGCTGCATCCAGGACACTCAGTTTCCCGATGCATCCACATTGAGCGGCCGGCCGGGCCAAATTGCATTTTCGCGGCGCGAAACATAGCATCCATCAGCTCGTCAATTGGATTGTTGGACATAAGAACTTCACCGTAATAAACTGACGCTACACTTATATGATACCGCTTCTTCACGCGATACACCCGACCACTTTTATTGAATCATCCAAACTTCGCGACCATCTTGCGCTCGATATTACGATAGCCAGTGAAACGTTTCAACACACCGGAAGCTTCAAGTTTAGGGCTGCTTATAACGTTGCTTTGAACGTGCCTAATGATGAGATCATCGGCGTTTCGTCTGGCAATTTTGGGCAGGCATTGGCATATGCGTGCAAGCGAGTGGGCAAGAAATGCACCGTCGTAATGCCGGAGAATTCGGCGAAAGTGAAGATTGATGCAGTGCGTTCGTTCGGCGCGACTGCTGATCTTATCGACGTCAATCGAGTTAGCCGTGCCGATCGAGTCAAACAACTTTCCGCCGAACGGCCACATGCTTACATTGCGAGCGCTTATGACGACCAATTCGTTATTGACGGTAATGCTACCTTAGGCGATGAATTGGCGGTGAAAGATTTCGACGTAGTCATCATTCCGGTCGGTGGCGGTGGTTTGATCTCTGGAACGATCGAGAGCTTTTGTCGCAATGGTTGCACGACCAAAGTGTTCGGTGCTGAACCTTTGATGGCGAACGATGCCGCTCGGTCGCTTCGAGAAGGTCACATCATCGCGAATGAATCAGAACCCCAAACGATCGCCGACGGAACGCGAACACTGTCACTTGGAAATTTGAATTGGGCGATCATCAAGGAAGGCGTCGAAGATATCATCGAAGTTCCGGAAGAACGAATAATCGAAGGTGTCCGATCACTTTTCAATTTGGCAAATTTGAAGGTAGAGCCGACCGCCGCACTTTCGCTTTGTGCGGCACTCGAAAGGCCCGAACTGTTCGAAGGCAAACGTGTCTGCATCGTCGCGACTGGCGGGAACGTCGATCCTGCCGTTTATCGGGATATGCTTATTTGAAAGAAACAAAAAGGTCTTTAGTTCCCCTTTACTTCCTCAACAAACGTAACGCGATTTATCTCATGCAACGTCGTGTGACCTGCAAACACTTTCTTGATGGCAGATTCACGCAAGCTCGATAGGCCTTCTTTTTCGGCCTGGCGACGGATTTCCGAACCCGGACGGCGTTCGATGATCATTTCGCGAATCGCGTCGGACATATCAAGGAGTTCATGTATCGCACTTCGCCCGCGATAGCCGGTGTGGTTACATGCGTCGCAACCGACATTGCGAAAAAAGACCTGGTGGCGGTGCTCGGTCGGGCGCATTCCGGATTCAAGAAGTTCCTCGTCCGTCGGTTCGTACTGTCGTTTACATGTCGGACAAAGCAACCGGACAAGCCTTTGCGCCAGCACGCAGTTCAGTGCCGATACAAAGTTGTAAGGCTCGACGCCCATGTTGATAAATCGGCCGATGACGTCGATAACGTTGTTGGCGTGAACGGTTGTAAAAACTAGATGCCCCGTTAGCGCCGATTGGATCGCGATCTGAGCGGTCTCTTCGTCACGAATTTCTCCGACCATTATCTTGTCCGGGTCATGACGCAAGATCGAACGAAGTCCGCGGGCGAATGTCAGACCTTTCTTTTCGTTGACCGGGATCTGCATAATTCCCTGCAACTGATATTCAACCGGATCTTCGATCGTAATGATCTTGTCTTCGTCGTTGCGGATCTCGTTCAAGGCTCCATAAAGCGTTGTCGTTTTACCAGAACCGGTTGGGCCTGTGACCAGAACCATTCCGTACGGCTCTTTAATATAGATTCGAAACCGCTGAATGTCTTCCGGGTCGAAACCGACAACATCGAGGCTTAGATTCTTAAATTCTTCCGAGATCTGCTCTTTATCAAGAATACGAATTACGCAGTTTTCGCCATATGCCGACGGCAGGATCGAAACACGAAAATCAACCGTTCGACCTTTGTATCGAACACGAAAACGGCCATCTTGCGGAATGCGCCGTTCCGCAATGTCCAATTCCGACATCACCTTAATACGTGAGACCAAGGTTTGATGATAAGCGATATCGATCGGATCGACCTTTGCATAAAGTGCACCGTCGATTCGGAACTTTACGCGAACATCGCGATCGCCGGCTTCGATGTGAATATCCGATGCGCGCGATTCCATTGCGTTGTAAACAATGGTATCGACGAGTTTGATGATCGGCGACATGTCGGAATCCGACGCCAGCCTATCAAGATCTAAAACCTCTTCGCCCTGATCAGTTTCCTTGACAAGCGAGATCTTGAAACCCGACGCCGCCTCCTGCAGAACTCGCTGCGTCGCGTCACCGCGTTTCAGGATCACGTCGATCGCTCCTTGAGTAGCGATATACGGAACGATTCGTACGTTGAGAGCGTTTTCCATCTCGTCAAGGCGTTCGAGATTTGTCGGATCAGCCATCGCTGCATGAAGGTCGTGGCCTTCGCGCTTAAGCGGAACGAAATGATTTCGCAACATCATGTCGACCGGGATCTTGGCAAGTTCTTCGTAATCGATCGGCGAATCGGCATCGGGCGGCAACAAGTCGATGTACGGAAGTCGATAACGCTTCGCGAGCTGTTTTGCCTCGACGACCTCCGGCGGTTCATTTTCGAGAAAATCCGAAAGCTCGATCTTTGGAGAAGAGACGTTCGTTGTCGCAGTTTGTTGTTCGTTCATCGGGTTTACTTTATCGTCGCTTGCCTCCCATCGGACCGGACGAGATCGTATCAATGATAGGCAAATAGATCGCGAGCAAAATGACCAAAATAATTCCTGCCATTATGACAAGTATAACCGGCTCCAGAAGCGTGGTTAATTGTTCCAATTTCACTTCCGCCTCGGCATCGTAAAAGATGGCAACTTCGTCCATCATCTCACGGAGACTTCCCGATCGTTCGCCGATACCGATCATGTCGAGCCCTAGCGGCGGGATCCAATCTGCTTTTTCGAGGGCTTCGGTAAATCCGCGGCCTTCGCGGATCAACGGCAAGACCGCCTGACTTCGTTGCCGTAATTCTAGGTTATTCAGAGCCTGCGAAGCGACTTCCCAAGAATCAGGCACGGTGATCCCACCGGAAAGCAGCGTTGAAATTGACCTTGCGAGCTGTGCGGTCGCCATTTGCCGAATCAACTGACCGGCAATAGGCAGTTTCAAAAGAAACCGGTGAAGCCGCAGCCGACCTGTGTCAGTTCTCAGCCAGATATAGATACCGAATCCGATGATGAAGACTGTCGGGATCAACCAAAGCGCGTTGCCCGCCATGAAATTCGAAAGAGCGAGGACCGCAAGCGTTATCGTCGGCAAGCCTTGGTTAGCGCTCAGTCCCCGAAATAAGGTGGACATCTGTGGAATGATGTACATCGTCAAAAATGCCACCATGATCACCGCAGCGACCAGCAAGAAGATCGGATAGGCTAATGCTCCGCGAAGTTTTCTTGAGAGGCCGACGCTTCGCCGAAGATACTCTACGTAACGCATCAAAACGTCGTCAAGAGCGCCGCTCTTTTCGCCGGAAAGAATTGAGGCTGTGTAGATACGCGGGAAGATGCCTTGTGCTTCAAACGCTTCGGAAAGCGACGAACCGCTTTTGATCCTTTCTTCGACATCGGCAAGAATTGCCCGAAGCGTTGTCGAGGTCGAACGAGTTTTTAACAGTTCGATCGATTGCAAAACAGGGATACCGGCACGGAGCAACGCGGAAAGTTGTTGATTGAATAATAGAAAATCGGATTGCTTGATGCGCGCCTTCCCGCCGCCTGAGCCGAAGGGAAGGTATGAAGAGATCCCACCGGCGGCATTCGTAATTGAAAAAACACGAAAACCTTCGCGTTCGAGCACGAATCGGGCCTCGTCGGCCGCTGCGGCTTCAATTATCCTGGTCACGACCTCGCCCGAGGGCGTACCGAGCCGACAAACAAATTCAGACATAAGTGGACTAGTGCAGATCGATACGTAACGCTACTTTCGTTTAACCGAGCAATTTCATCCTACAATTCCGAAACTATAACACGCAAATTCCCGCTTTAAGTTGCAACTTGTGAAACCGAAGAACTTTTGACCGCGAAACAACTATAAAAACATTCGATGCATCTTAAATTTATCTTGCTGTTTAGTATTCTGTTCCCTAAAATTAGATACGTTCCTGTTCGGAGAAATTTATGGCACTTATTCGGTCGTTAATTCTTGGCCGCGTCGCCAAAATTGGATTGTTTTCGGCCCTTTGCCTCGTGGTTGGGCTTGCATCACTTAAAGTCGCCGCACAGGAACCGCAACCCACGCCGCCCGACGATAACCCTGATCGACCGATCGCGGTCCGGACCGACCTTATTACTTTGACACTTACCGTCACCGATCTTTATGGGCGTTATGTTTCGGGACTCTCGAAAAGCGCGTTTACGATTCAGGACAACAATAAAGAGCAAGAGATCACGTTTTTTAGTGATAGCGATGCACCTGTTTCTGTCGGGATTCTTTTCGATGTTTCAGGATCGATGAGCGGCGAAAAAATAGCCAAAGCACGAAATGCACTCAAAAGGTTTATAGATACCAGCCACCCCAACGACGAATATTTTCTGATCGCTTTCAACAGCCGAGCACAATTGTTAATGGATCGTACTCGTGATGGCGAAGCATTGTTACGAAAATTGACGTTGGTTCAACCTAGACAGAACACTGCCTTATACGACGCAGTGTATCTCGGACTCGAACGTGTAACCCGCGGGACCCATCAGAAACGGGCGATGATCGTTATTAGTGACGGACAAGACAATTCTTCAAGGTACAATTTTGGCGAAGTTCGGCGATTAATGAAAGAATCCGACGTCGTGACATATGCCGTCGGCATAATCGATGGCGGCGATTCCGGTAGTGCCATAGGCCTACAGGGGCAAGCTTTTCTTGATGAACTTACCTCGGTCAGCGGCGGTAAAGCCTTTTATCCTAACAACAATGTTGAATTGGATGAAATATTTGAGCGGATTGCTCTCGAATTACGGCATCAGTACTCGATCGGCTACACTCCGGACGATTTCCAGCCGGATGGAAAATGGAGAAAGGTGAAAGTTCGCGTCAAACCTCCACGCGGCCTTCCGCGTCTAACAGTCCGAAGTCGCGATGGATACTATGCGACCCCGGCAACGACCTACAGATAAATGCAAAACAAAGTCCGACAATTACGATCACTTTCGATCCTGGCCGTTCTCACGATCGCGGCCGGGCTTTTTCTTTCGCTATCGGCTTTTGGCCAGGCAGCCGCGACGAACCCGACACCAACGCCGACTCCCCGAATCTCTGAAGATACGGACGTTATCAAGATCGAAACCGAACTGGTAAATATCAACGTTCGGGTCGTCGACCGATTGAGCAGGCCGATCGGAAACTTAAAACGCGCTGAGTTCAAAATATACGAAGATAATGTTTTGCAGGAAATAGATTTCTTCTCGCAATCGGAGGTGCCGACAAATTATTCGATGGTGATCGATAATTCAGGCTCGCTTCGGTCACAGATCGAAAAAGTGATCGAGGCAAGCAAGATATTGATCGGTAGCAATAGGCCTACAGACGAAACAAGCGTGATCCGCTTTGTTGGCCGAGACAAGATAGAGATCTTACAAGACTTCACGCCAAGCAAGGATGATCTAGAATACGCACTCGAAAACCTGCACATTGACGGCGGGCAGACTGCACTCCGGGACGCTATTTACCTCGCCGCTGACCGTGTGACCGAATATGAAAAGTCAGCAAACGGCGATGACGGAAAACGACGAGCTTTGATATTGATCACTGATGGCGAAGATCGAGCCAGCTATTATTCAGAGAAGCAATTGTTTCAGCTTTTGAGCGAAACAAGCGTGCAGATATATGTCATCGGCTTCGTCAAGGACCTTGACGACAAAGGCAATTTCATTCAGAAAAGCGATCAATCGAAAGCTCGAACATTCCTCGAAAAACTTGCGACGGACACCGGGGGCCGGGCATATTTCCCGAGCGGAGTTGAAGAACTCAACAACATTGCAAAAGAGATATCAAGCGAATTGCGAACGCAGTATTCGATAGGTTATTTGCCTTCGAATGAAAAGAACGACGGAACCTTTCGAAATATTAGAGTTGTCGTCAATGAGGGCCCGAACAAGGAAAAGCGTATCGCGGTGACACGTTCCGGGCGAACGGCCGGTAAGGACGGTGATGAACCAGTTTTGCAAAAAGCTGTTCAGCCGATAAAGAATTGATTTAGAAAGCCGGTAAATTTTGATCCGGCCTCGAGTCATTTCGGCCGAATCTTTTCATTCAGGAACCGAACCAGATATCTTTTTCCGATTCGTCTCGCCGGTCGCTATCACCGGAATGCCGTCTTCAACCTCGGCATGCGGGCGAGGAATGACGTGAACTGCCGTAACCGTACCAACCCGGCGAGCGGCTGCCGCACCGGCATCGACCGCAGCCTTCACGGCTCCAACCTCGCCTCGAACGATAGCGGTGACCAAGCCAGCATCGACCTTTTCGTAACCAACAAGCGTCACATTCGCGGCCTTGACCATTGCATCCGCAGCTTCGATCATCGCTACAAAGCCAAAACATTCGACCATTCCGAGTGCCTGCATATAAAAAATCCCGCCCCGAATAATTATTTCCGTCGCCGCTTGCGCAAATACCAAAGGAGTATAAACAGTCCGAGAAGGCATCCTCCGATCACTGCGCCGAAGAAAATCAGAATGACCAGTTCCATTCAGTATCAACTATCTAAAGTAAAACGCCAAAACCAACAAAGTTGTAGTCACTGTCGCCAAAACGATCGTAGTCACCAAAAATCGAACGCCGAACACTTCAGGTTCGGCCCAGAAAACTTCTTGCGGAAGTACCGACCTACGCACATTACGACGACGATGAGATCCCGGACGGCGATCTTTCGTCGATTCTGTCGGCGTCCGTTTATCAACATCCGGAAGCATGTTATTCTCGACAAGATCTTTACTTTCGACGACTTCCGGGGCCGATGCCTCGTTTACATTTTGTAATGCCGAAACCGATGAGCCACAGTTATAGCAGAACTGCGAACCATCGCGAACCTCCACACCACAAACGTTACAAATGGTTCCTAATGCCGTCGTTTCCGTCATTTTTTAATTAAGCTTTCGCATATCTCGGGCGAGGGTTCCGACGACAGCATCAATATCCGCCGTTGTCATTGGAAAATAAGCCCGGCCGCCCGACTCTTTCGCCAATCGATCTATGAGTTTTGTTTCAACTTTCAGATCGGACATCCCAACCACAAAAACGCTGATCTTCGCTTCCTTCAATTTAGCGAGAAGTTGCGGCAATTTCGCCTGGCTAGAGCGTTCGTCGCCGTCCGTAATTAAAATAAGCCGTCGTAGTCGCTCGCCGCTCGTTGCATTCTCTTGCAAATATCCGTGAGATAGGTTTAACGCATCAAGAATCGCGGTCTTCCCACCTTCAATGAACATATTATCGGCCGCATCCTTCAAAAGGTCTTGCGAAGTCGTCATTTCTTGTCTTACAAAGATGTTATTTGAGTCAACAAAGGTGACAAGAAATGCTTCGTCACCGGTCGAATTTGCGGCAATGATCTGTCCGACCAATTTGATCACTCTTTCCAAACGAAGTCGGAGCGAACCGGAATTATCGACCACAATTCCGTACGACAATGGAATACTGACATTATCGGTTGGACGGTCGGGGCTGGTTGTTTGACCGAAACATAATCCTGTGGCGGAGAATATAAGAAAGACTAAATATGCAACCCTTATTTTCACAATACTTAAACGCGAACGAGAATATCCCTTTCTTCGCCAAGATCTCGTGCCGACGGTGTCACGATCGTTTTTGCGTTGATATATATCTTTTTGTCGGTATCGATAGCGGCTCGAACGTCTGACTCGCTAACAAACGCCACCGCGACTCTTGCTTCTCCACTTTCCGTCAAAGACTGGGGTCGCAACTCGTGAATTATTGTCTTGACCGGTGAAGGCAAGTCTTGGGCAACAGGCAAACTGACCTCGACGGATGGTTCCGGTATCCGCGTTACCTTTTTGCTCAAGAACTGATCAACGATCGACGCTATCTTTTCCCGCGAAATATTCGCCTTTTTCGACGGAACGCTTTCGGGCGCGTTTCGCCGCTGGGTAGCTCCTTCAACTTTCGACGCGGTGATCGGCTTTGTTTCGAACGCGACCCGTTTGATATCCATCAAATGGATCGGCGAAACATTGTCGGACGTCACGTTGCCTCCCCAAGACCCGCAACCGAGCGTCATCGATGGCGCCAGATCAGTGGTTAGACCGATCGCTCCGTGCGTCGTCGGCGAGTTTATTACCACCCGCGACGCAGGCATTTTTTGTCCGAATGCGATCGCCGCTCCGCGGTCTTTCGTATGCATTCCGGCCGTGTGGCCCATGCCGCCAAATTGAAGTATTTCTTCACACCGTTTGGCACCTTCCTCAACGCCGTTTACGACGAAGAACGCTAGCGTCGGCGATAGCTTTTCGATCGACCACGGAAACTCGCGGCCAACCCCGCCGCAGTCCGCGATCAAACATCTGGTTCCGCTCGGTACCGTGATCCCGGCCAAGTTGGCAATATACTCTGCCGACTTTCCAACAATTCCGGCGTTCAGCGTCCGCTGTGGAGTAAGCAAAACTTTAGCAACGGCCTCGGCCTCGGCAGATGAAAGAAAGTGACCGCCGCCTTTTCGAAATTCGTCACGTAATGTTTCTTCGATCGGAGCGTCCGCAACAACCGATTGTTCCGACGCGCATATCGTACCGTTATCGAAACAAGTCCCGGTTAAAATATCGTCTGCGGCCTTCGCGACATCAGCGGTCTGCTCTACAAAAACGGGAACATTTCCCGGACCGACGCCGAAAGCAGGTTTCCCCGATGAATAAGCCGCTCGAACCAGGCCGATCCCGCCTGTCGCGACGATAACGGCCGTTCGCCGATGCTTCATTAGCTCTTCGGTGCCTTCAATTGTCGGGTTCTGAATGCAATAGACCGCATCGGCAGGAAGCCCATTCGCGATGCCCGCTTCGCGCATTATTCGAGCTGTTTCCTGAATACATCGGGCGGCCGAAGGATGCGGGGAAAGGACAATAGTATTGCGTGATTTTATCGCGATAAGGATCTTGAAGATCGCAGTCGAAGTTGGATTTGTAGAAGGAACGATCGCGGCGACGACGCCTCTGGGGCTGGCAATTTCGACGATGCCGCCGTCATCGCGAATAACGCCAACGGTCTTCATCGAACGAAAATGCTCCCAAACGTCCTGGGCAGCAAACCGATTCTTTTCTTTCTTATCTATTGCCCTACCGAATCCGGTTTCTTCATTCGCCAAAAGGCCCAAGCTCTCTGCGTCGGCTAATGCCGCATTCGACATCGCTTCACATATCGCGTCGATCTTTACCTGGTCAAATTTCGAAACAGCCTGAAACGCGAGATACGATCTTTCGACCGCATCCCGTGCTTCTTGCTGAGCAATGAGATCTTTGTCGCCCATGGTCATCGGCGGATGGTTAAGGCGGCGAACGCGACCTTAGAATTCCCCGCCCTGTCGTTCGGCTTTGAACTTATTTGTTGCGGGTCCGAGACCTGTCGTTTGCAGAGATCGCACCGGAACCTTCGCCCGACTCAAGTTGTCGGCCGCCGCCCTTGAGTGCTTTTTCGTCAGGACTATAGCCAACATTTCCGCCTTTTGGAAGAACACGCTCAACTTCATTATGAGGCCGAGGAATAACATGAACGCTTATTAACTCACCAACGCGGCGAGCAGCTGCAGCTCCGGCATCAGTCGCTGCCTTAACAGCACCAACGTCTCCGCGAACAAAGATAGTCACGTAGCCGGCGCCAATGTATTCTTTACCTACAAGTTGAACGTTTGCCGCCTTTACCATCGCATCTGCAGCCTCAACACTTCCGATAAACCCTTTCGTCTCGATCATTCCGAGAGCTTCTAAACTCATGTTAATCGCCTCTTTAAATTTAGATAGGAAATCTAATTTTCCGAACTGTTGAAAGCCTAAACCTATCACGTTCAAAAGGCAAGAATCAAACCCTCGCAAATGAGGCGGAAACAACAGTTCGATTGACATTCAACGCATCGGACGGCTATATTTAACGATTAACCTGGCACGTTCGTAAAGTTCGGTTTTCCGTAGCGTCCGGATAACAAATGTCACAAACTCTCGGTGAAAAACTGCGACGGGCTCGTGAGGAGCGAGGTATATCTGCGAGCGAAGTTGCGGAACAGACCCGCATTTCCCCGCTGTACATCAATGCTATCGATCGTGACGATTACAAGCCTTTGCCTGGTGGAATTTTCAATAAAGGTTTTGTGAAATCGTATGCGAAGTTCGTTGGTATGGACGAGCACGAGGCACTGCAGGATTACTCCAAGATCATCTCTGAAACCGAAGGTCACGGCCCAGATGAACTCCGAACTTATAAACCTGAAGTTTTGACCGATGATAATTCTGCCTCAATTGTACCAACAATAATTTTCGCCGGTATAATATTAGCCCTGATGACGGGCGGCATCTTGTTTGTTGTCAATTACTTACAAAATCAACCGGATCGACCATCGGTGGCGAATACATCGAATACGAATTCCGCTGCTTCGGGAATTTCTCCTGCTCCGACCCCGCCGCCGGTGTTTGATCAGATCAGTCTTGAAATCATGGCCTTATCCGAGAAAATGAGCGTTGTCTCAACCGTCGATGGTCAGAAAGTCACGGGCGACGTTGTGCCCGGAACTCCAAGATCCTATTCCGCTAAAGACAGTCTTTCGCTTAGCTATTACAAAGGTTTCGCGAGCATGGTCGAATTTACTTTGAACGGCAAGAAGATAGAATCGCCACCGGCACCTGCTCGTGGTAATTCGATCACAGTTCTGATAACGAAAGAAAACGTTCGTCAGATCTGGGAAAGCGGTTCGCTTGCAGTCACCGCCGAGAATACGTTGCCTACGCCGGAACCGATGACGGGCACTATCACTCAGACCCCTAGGCCATCGCCGACAATTGCCACAAGCAACAGTGCGGTTCCGACGCCAAGTCCTGTGCGTACGCCTCAGCCTTCACCGACGCCACGGACCCGTTCAACGATAGTCGTCGGTAATTCCTCGACAAACCGGCCCTGACGAATGGATTTTCCGAAAGAACTTTTGTAATCTGTCTTTTGGAAAAACAGTTCACAGTCAAATTGATTTTGGTGCCTGCATATTTTTGCGGGCATTTTTGTATCAGGTCGCGCATTCGAGACCGAGGATAAACGACGATGAATATTGAAGACATCAAAGAAGGCCTTACTTTTGACGACGTTCTGCTGGTTCCCGCCTATTCCGAGGTTCTGCCTGGCGAAGTCGATACGCGAACGCGATTTTCGAGAAATATCGAGCTTCATGTTCCGCTTTGTTCATCGGCCATGGACACGGTTACCGAAGCTGCGCTTGCGATCGCTCTGGCCCAGCAGGGCGGGATCGGTGTGATCCACAAAAATTACTCGATCGCCGAGCAGGCCGAAGAAGTCGATAAAGTAAAGAGAAGCGAATCCGGAATGATCGTGGATCCGGTGACGATCAATCAATCGGCGCTCGTCTCCGAAGCTCTTAACATCATGGAGCATTACAAGATCAGCGGCGTTCCCGTGATCAATAATTCCGGATTGCTTACAGGCATTATCACGAACCGCGACCTACGTTTCGAAACGCGGTTCGACATTCCGGTGGCAGAAGTCATGACACCGCAGCCGCTCGTCACCGTGCCGATTGGAACGACGCTTGACGAAGCGAAGGTGAAGTTGCAAAAACATCGGATCGAAAAGCTGCTTGTCGTTGACGATGATGGTCATTTAAAAGGATTGATCACCGTCAAAGACATTCAAAAAGCGATCAAGTTTCCGAATGCGGCGAAGGATGGTTTAGGGCGGCTTCGTTGCGCCGCTGCAGTTGGAGCGACCGGCGATTTTCTTGAACGAGCACAGGAACTCATTGCCTCGCGTGTCGATGCTATTGTGATCGATACGGCTCACGGCCACAGTTCCCGGGTAATAGACGCGATCAAAGCGATCAGGTCACAGAGTCCGGAGATCGAGCTGATCGCCGGAAACGTCGCAACCGCTGAAGCCACACGTGAACTGATCATGGCCGGTGTTGACGCAGTAAAGATCGGCATTGGCCCAGGCTCGATCTGCACGACCCGCGTGGTCACAGGGGCCGGTGTTCCGCAGATAATGGCTGTAACCGAAGCAGTAAAGGCGGCGGAAGGTTCAGGCGTTCCAATTATCGCGGACGGTGGAGTAAAATTTTCAGGGGATGTGGCGAAAGCGATCGCCGCTGGTGCTGATTGCGTCATGATCGGTTCGCTTTTTGCGGGAACAGAAGAAGCTCCGGGCGAAGTGATCCTTTTCCAGGGTCGTAATTTCAAGACGTATCGCGGAATGGGTTCGATCGGCGCGATGAAGAAAGGTTCGAGCGACCGTTACGCACAAGAAGGCACGACATCTGATTCCAAGTTCGTCCCCGAGGGTATCGAAGGCCGGGTCGCTTACAAAGGTTCGGTTCAGGAAATGGTAACTCAACTCGTCGGAGGCCTTCGCGCCGGCATGGGCTACACAGGTTGCAGAAACATCAAGGAACTTCAGACGAACGCTAAATTCGTTCGAATTACATCAGCCGGACTTCGCGAATCACACGTCCACGACGTTATCATCACAAAAGAAGCGCCGAATTACCGAATTGAGTCATAAATCATCTTCAATTAAAGATTCATTCTTCGCAATATTTCTTGATATCGCGGTTCATTGCGAAGCGGGTCGAACACCGGATCGACTTTAACAAATGCCGCCATAAATCCGTTGTCAACGTTCGATCTTTCTAGACAATCGAGTGCTTTCGTTTTATCGCCAATATAGCTATAAATTGTTGCGTTAATATAGCAGAACTTGTCGTTCCGCTCCTGTGCGACGCGATTTTCAAGAAATTCTTTAATACCTCGGTCGTGATAGAACTTTTTAGCTTCCACAAAATTCGCTTCTAAATGTTGTTGATACTGTGCTGGTTCATTGTTGTAAGTGGAAATTATCTTATCGGAACCAAGGATTTCTTCTACTGCCTGATCAAATTGGCCGGTTTTCAGATAAATATCAAAGAGATATTCCCGCGCAAATGCAAAATCAGGATAAATTTCTAAGGCTCTACGGCAATACTCCTCGGCTCTTTCGTAGTCACGATCAAAATAATAGATCTGTCCCAGATCCGCGAGGTAATTGTACGAATTTGGATTGATCTCCAGCGCCTGAAACATTGCGGCCTTAGCCTCATCGTTCCGGCCTTGGATCGCCAAAACTTGCGCGAGCCAATGATGTGCGGGTGCATAGTTCGGGTTTAACTCGATAGACCTCCTCAGCGAGGCTTCTCCCTCCTTCCATTCCCATTTATGAAATGTCTTAAGAAAACCAAGGGTTGCGTGAGGTTCCGCAAGCGAAGGGTCGAGGTCTTGCGCTTTCTGTACGACGATCTCCACTTGACTACTATTCACCGCACTCATTAAGAGTGAATCGGCAAGCCCAACATATGCGAGCGCAAAATACGGGTCTCGTTCGATCGCATTACGGAACAGCCGCTCAGCCTCGAGCGTACCGGCCCAAGTTCGCTTGTTCCATTCAACACGGCCCTTCGCGTAAAGCTGATATGCATCGGGGTTTTCCGTATAAGCTTTTGTCAGTGCTGTTCGTTCACTTCCGCTGAGATTTACAGCCAGGGCATCAACGACCCGAATCGCGATCTCGTTCTGTAATCTAAATTCTTGGTCATCAGGCTTTTCGAATTCCCCCGTCCAAAGTGCGGAGCCATCACTAACCTTCAGAAGTCTCGTCGTCACTCGTACTGTATCGTTCGACTGATAGATCTTGCCTTCCAAAACAGCGTCCACGCCCAGTTGCTTTCCTGCCGCAAGCGGGTCAGTGTGGTCTAATAAGAAATGCGGGCTCATCGGACGAACGATAAATTCCCTTATACTGCTCAATCGAGTAACTAAGACATCGGCAAAGCCAAGTCCAGAATGCGCATCAGCATCCCCAAGTGTTTGGAAAGGAAGAACGGCTAACGATTTTATCTCCGAAGTTTGCCTAGCCGGGTCAAAAGATCTATATCCAAGCAAAAGTCCCGCAGCGACCAATAATATCAAAGCCAACGTCAAACTTGTACGGTTGAAGATCGATGACAGGCTCGGTCTAAGTTTTACTTCGCTTGGGAAATCGTCCACCTCGACCAAGGTCCGCGTAAACGAATGCTTCTCAACGATGATCTCCTGCTTCTGCGGACCCCGTAATTCACCAACAAAACGATAGCCTCGTCGCGGGATCGTCTTTATTAGCCCCTCACCCTCGCCGAGATCCTTGAACATCTTTCGCAGGATATAGACATGACGCGAAAGATTGCTCTCTTCGACAAATGATTCCGGCCAGACCTTATCGAGCAGTTCTTCTTTCGTTACTACCTCACCCTTATTTTCCACAAGCACCGAGAGTAGTTCGATCTCCTTTAAGCCGATCCTTACGGGCTCATCTTGATGCCACAAGACCCTCCTGCTCACATCGAGCCGGAATCTTCCAAATTCCCGTACACTGTCGATTTCATTCAACATAACCGCCTCGGAGAAATACAGGAGAAAAGTTAGAGAAAAGATTCAGGACTTTTTCCAAACCTTCGTATTTAATCGCTTACATCAACGAATTTTTTCGCTGACCCGCACTGAAGCCGAACCAGTCGGACGTTTGCACCAACTATCTCTGTCGCGGGCGATTTTATTACAAATGCCTATAAAAGCAAAGAGAATTTTAATCGAAACCGAAAAGCACGAGATCTTCAGGATACGTGCTAATGGAATCATTAGCAGTCCGGGACTCTGCGAAGCTTGTTCCGCACAAACAGACCTACTCAGGCAAGACGACGCTGTCACAAACTTGCGCCGGCACATTTTGTGGCTAGTCGAGTGCGTTCGCGAAA
>JBGTKQ010000008.1:0-9794 GCA_041744555.1 Pyrinomonadaceae bacterium | reverse complement strand
CGCAAGAGACATCACCGAAATTCTTTTCAACATAAAAATAAGCTCCTAAGTACCAAAGTTTCTAAACCTGGAGACCGCAAACAATAGACGCATGATCCAATTCATTAGTTGGTCAATAAAAATAAACCCTACTGCGATTCCATTCCGCGATTTCACCAACAATTTTCGTGCCAAAATCGGAAAATCGCTAAAGAACGGTTAAATGTAATATTTACAATAGTTGAACAATAAGAAGAAGAGTCGAAGGTAGCAATTCAATAGTTCGCAAACTATACATTTACAGTTTGAGAAAACGATATCGTTCCGTTTTCATACATAAATTCGGGTTGAAATCGAAATTAGTACACTTTCGAAAGATTATTCTATTTGGACCTCAAAATACAAGAACTTTCTTTATACAACCTAAAGAGCGAATTTGTTCGTTTCTAGGTATTCCTTAAGGAAGGATAGATAGCGTTCGGCATCTGCCCCATCGACAATGCGGTGATCGTAGGTCAAAGCAAAATATGCCATCTGCCGTATCGCTACATAATCGTCACCTTCCGGAGTAGTCAATACTTTAGCTCGCTTTTCGATCGTTCCAACACATAGGATAGCAACCTGTGGCTGATTGATGATCGGCGTACCGTATAGACCGCCAAATACACCGGGATTTGTTATCGTAAACGTTCCGCCGGTCACTTCGTCCGGGTTCAGCTTTTTCGATCGAGCACGATCTGCAAGATCGTTAGCTGCCAGGGCCAGACCTGACAGTGAAAGTGAATCGGCCTTCCTAATTACAGGAACGATCAGTCCCCAATCCAAGGCCACGGCCATGCCAAGGTTTATATCGCCCTTGAAAATGATGTTTTCGCCATCAACCTGCGAATTCACCACGGGAAATTTACGGATGGCGTTGGTAACCGCTTGAAAGATGAACGGCATGTAAGTCAGCTTGGTGCCGTATCGAGCCTGAAATTCCTGTTTGTTCGCATAGCGAAACTTCGCGACATTTGTCATGTCTATCTCGTAAACACTTGTGACGTGTGCTGAGGTCTGTTTCGAAAACGTCATGTGTTCCGCGATCTTCTTTCGCATTACGGACATTTTCTCAACACGGTCGCCTACTGACGCTGTCACGCCCGTTTGCGCGGATGCGGGCCGCGACGGCTGAACAGGTGCCCCGGCACTTTTCTTGAGAAGATCTTCTGGGCGAAGTGCTGCACCGGTTTCTATAAACGAAAGGATGTCCGACTTCGTTACACGGCCGCTGATGCCCGAACCTTCGATCCGGCTTATGTCAACGCCGTGTTCCTTCGCAATGTTGCGAACGAGTGGGCTAGACTTTGATCTGCGAAGTTCATCTACCGTCGAATTACCGTTTCCACTATTAGTCGCTACGCCCGCGACTGCGACCGGCATTGGTGTTGGAGCCACAGAAGCTTTTGCATTATCTTCGGATTTGGGACTTTCGACTTGGGGTTTTGGCCTTGCAACGGCCCCGTCTGCTCCGACGAGTGCCAACACGGCGCCAACTTCCACCGTCTCGCCCTCTTGAACACTTATCGAAAGCAATTTACCTGCGGATGGTGACGGAACTTCGGCATCGACCTTGTCCGTTGAGATCTCAAGCAAAGGCTCATCCTTTTCAATGGTGTCGCCGACCGCTTTAAGCCATTTTGAAACGGTTCCTTCGGTTATCGATTCGCCCATTTGGGGCATTATGATCTCGGTTGATTGTGATCCGCCTGTTACTGGTTGCGGATCTTCGCTGGCGGGTGCGTCGCGTGAAGTTGGAGCGTGCTCTTCAACAACCTTTGGTGCTTCAACCGCAGCGACAACTGCGGTTTCGACTTCTGCGGGCTGGCTGCTTTTATTGGACTGGCTTGGGGTAGCGGACTCACCTTCAGCCCCGATCATAGCTAAAACCGTTCCAACCTCTACCGTCTCGCCTTCTTGATGACGGATCTCAAGAAGCGTACCTGCAGATGGACTTGGTACTTCGGCATCTACCTTGTCGGTCGAGATCTCAAGGATGGCTTCATCTTTTTCGATCTTGTCACCCACAGCTTTTAGCCATTTCGAAACTGTCCCTTCCGTGATCGATTCTCCCATCTGGGGCATCACTACTTCTGCACTCATAACTTCTCCGTATCAAATACATGTGTTAAATAATAGGCTCAAACCCTAAGAATACTAGAAACTCACATCAATAAAAAGGTGGGTGGTAGTGCTTGCCTGCAAGGCTGATCAACTAATGGAGACAAACAGCCGCTCAACCATGGACCTGATTAGAGCGTGGTGGAGATGAGTTTAGTCTACCCGGCTCGAGTTGGATCGATGATCGCTTTCACTTCCGAGATCGAGTTTGCCGGAAATCCAGATTCGCGGGCGTGTTCCTCGATCAAGGCTTCACTCGGGGCTGTGTAGATACAATATATCTTGTCGTTTGTCACATAGCTGTGGATCCACTGAATGTCTGAACCAAGCCTTTTCAAAACGCTGCAGGACTTTTGCGACGCGGCCATCAGATCATCCGCCGACATATTTCCGGCATCCGGAATTTCACGTTCAATCACATACTTAGGCACTTCGCTTCTCCTCAATTCGAACTTTCGCTAAACATACGCCATTGTGAACTACTCATTTAAGATCAATTATCAGATAATATCAGAGTCCAAAGAGAACAATCCAAACCTTCGATGAATTCACCGTCATGAAAAATACTAGACTACTTGTTTCAGCAGCAACCGTTTTCTTGTTTGTCGCAACATCCTTCGGACAGTCCGGTCGGTCATTAACCGCCGACGATTATGCTCGGGCCGAAAAGATGCTCGCGTACAACACAGCACCGCTAGTTGATCGTAACGGCGTGCGCCCAACATTTTTGCCTGATGGGCGTTTTTGGTATCAGGTATTGACGGCGACGGGCCGCGAATATGTAATGGTTGACCCGACAATTGGAGCGAAAAAAGTTGGTCAGTCTCTTACCGAAATTGGCGTCACTACTCCTGCGGTCACGGGGTCCAATCGCGTTGCCGATCGGATCGCTTCCCGTTCACCGGACGGTAAGAAAGAAGTTTTTATTCGAGATTGGAATCTTTGGGCACGTGACGTTGCGAGCGGAGCCGAAAGACAACTTACGCGAGATGGGATCAAGGACTACGGCTACGCAACTGACAATGCCGGCTGGACGCACAGCGATCGAGCGATCGTTTTATGGTCACCGGATTCGAAGAAGGTCGCCACATTCAAACAAGATCAGCGTGGCGTCAGCGATATGTATTTGGTCACAACGAACGTCGGGGCACCAAGACTCGAGGCGTGGAAGTATCCTCTACCGACAGATAAGCGAATAATTTTAATCGAGCGGGTCGTCATAGAAGTGGACACGCCGAAAGTTATTGAACTAAAGATTCCCGCAGATGCCCGTCGTGGAACACTCTGCGACGACATTTCTTGCACTGGGGCATTTGACGATAATGCCTGGAGCTCTGACGGTTCGACTCTGGCGTTTGTCTCTAGTTCGCGTGACCATAAAGAAGCCAAGTTCCGCATTGCAAATACGACGACCGGCGATGTTCGCGACGTGTTCGAAGAGAAGGTCGCGACACAATACGAATCCGGTCAGGGCGCGATCAACTGGAAGTATTTTCCTGCCACGAACGAAGCGATCTGGTATTCGGAGCGAGACGATTGGGGACATCTCTATTTGTATGATCTAAAAACCGGTAAGCCAAAACAGCAGATAACCAAAGGCAATTTCGTTGTCACTCGCATTGTAAAGATCGACGAACCGGCTCGGGTTATTTACTTTGAAGCGAATGGCCGTGAAGCGGGTCACGATCCATATTTCGCACATTTATATCGGGTAAATTTTGACGGAAAGGGTCTAACGCTGCTCACACCAGAGGATGGAAATCACCAAATCACACTTTCGCCTGATGGGAAGTATTTTGTGGATAGCTTTTCAAAGCCAGACATGCCGCCGGTAGCAGTTGCGAGAGATATGAGCGGAAAGTTGATCGCTAATCTCGAAACCGCAGATGTGTCGCGACTTCGAGCTGCGGGCTGGAAGCCGGTAACGCCGATCAAAGTCAAATCACGCGATTCGAAATGGGACCTTTACGGTTTGATGTTCACGCCAACTAATCTCGACCCGGGGAAGAAATATCCGATAGTGAATTATATCTATCCAGGCCCGCAAGGCGGTGGAGTCGGGACGCGAAATTTCGGGGCGAGCCGAAGTGACCATCAGGCACTTGCCGAGCTCGGTTTCGTTATCGTGATCATTGACGGAACCTGCAATCCCGATCGCTCGAAGTCTTTCCACGATTCGTGCTACGGCAACATGGCCGACAATACGCTCGAAGACCAGATCGCCGGGATACGTGAGCTCGCAAAAACTCATAGCTACATGGATCTCGACCGCGTCGGCATTTGGGGTCACTCAGGTGGCGGCTATGCGACTGCGGCGGCGATGTTTCGTTATCCGGATTTTTATAAGGTGGGCGTTTCGCAATCCGGTAACCACGAAAACCGGAATTACGAAGACGACTGGGGCGAACGCTATATTGGGTTAATTGACGGTGATAATTACGAAAAGCAGGCCAATCAAATCTACGCAAAAGACTTAAAAGGAAAGCTAATGCTCGCCCACGGAAATATGGACGACAACGTTCCGCCATACAACACATATTTAGTTGTTGACGCTTTGATCAAGGCGAATAAGGACTTTGATCTGATCATCTACCCGAACGCTCGTCATGGTTACGGCTCCGACAACAACTATATGATGCGGCGGCGGTGGGACTACTTTGTGAAACATTTACTGGGAGCGGAACCGCCGAAGGAATTTAAGTTCACGCCGAGGCAAGACCCCAGACTTCGATGATCGCAGAGGTATCAGTTTATTAAAGGCGCTTGGTCTCGTCTTCAGAATCATCTAGAAAGAGATTATTGACAGAAGTCTGAGGTGGCGGAAGTTCCGACTGGTAGCCAGTCATTTCCCTGTTTAGTTGAAGGACAGCGGCTTCAGACGTTCAAAGTCGTCGCGGCCGATCTTCAAAGTAACTTTGCCGTCTGTATTTGGAAGTTCAGAGAGTGCCGCAAAGGTGCGTGTGCGCATCTCGATCTTTGCGCCGCGTTTGAATAACCCTTTTCGAAATTTGATATCTAGTAATTCACCTATCGGCAAACGAACTTCTTTAACACCGTCCGAGATCAGCCCGAACAGTTTTGCCTCAAACTCCAAAACTATTCCAGCTGCAGAGAATTTCGCAATTCCATTTACTTCTGAGAGCCCGTGATGCTTTTCAGATTTAAATGGTACTGATGTAAAGCTTTGATTCATTCTTTCCTAAGCGGCCGCGTCATCGCCTTCTTCAAAGTCCATTGTTTCCATATCGGTATCATCTAAATTCGGCTGACCGAGCAGTTTTAGAAAGATAAACCCTGCCGTTCCTGCGGTCAAAGAAGCAAGCAATATCGCCATTTTCGAACCGTTTATGATCCCGGCTTGTCCGGTGAAAGCGAGATTAGTAATAAATATCGACATCGTAAAGCCAATGCCGCCGAGTAGTCCGGCACCGAAGACGTGCTTCCAATTAAGATCGAGCGGAAGTTTGCAGATGCCGATCGTAACCACAATAAATGAAAGTAAAGTTATGCCGATCGGCTTTCCAAAGATCAAGCCGGTCATTATCCCAAGACTGTTTGCCGACATCAATTCTGCGGCCCAATCGCCCCCGATCACAATGCCCGTATTGGCAAGGGCGAAGATCGGCAAGATCAAAAAAGCGACCGGTTTGTGCAGTAAATGTTCTAGCCGATACGACGGTGCGTCCAAGTCGTCACGCTTATGCGTAAACGGAATCGTGAAAGCGACCAAAACACCCGCGATCGTGGCATGAACGCCAGATTTTAGCATAAAGAACCACGCAATCGCTCCACCGACCAAATACGGGACAAGTGACATTACCCCGAAGCGATTAACGACGAACAGCAATCCGACCGTCCCGAGAGAAGCGAGCAAATAAGGAACGGACAGTTCGGATGTATAGAACACCGCAATGACGATGATCGCCATCAGATCGTCGATCACTGCAAGGGCGACCAGAAAAACCTTTAACGAAGCGGGAACACGCGACCCCAGAAGAGCAAGTACTCCGATCGCGAACGCGATATCCGTCGCCATCGGGATACCGATACCTGCCTGGGTTGGTGTTCCCGAATTTAGGGCGAAATGAATCGTCGCCGGAACCGCAACGCCGCCAATTGCAGCGAAGATCGGCAACATCGCACTCTTGATATTAGAAAGCTCGCCGGCGTAGATCTCACGTTCAAGTTCAAGCCCGATCAGCAAAAAGAAAATTGCCATCAGCCCATCATTAACCCAGTGTTCCACGCTAAGCGGCCCGAGATACCCGTGCCAAAAACCCAAGTACGAAGGCCCCAAAACGGTGTTAGCAATGATCAGCGACACAACGGTACAGACGATCAGGATTACCGCACTCGCCCGTTCATTTTCAAGAAAATCCTTAAATGCTTCAGTTAATCGAATACTTCGTTTTTCTTTCATTGATTTTCTTCGGGGATGAAATCTCTTGTGAGCGAGCTAGTCAGCGGGCGATCACTTAAAATCTCGGCATCCGGCCACTTCCATTCTTGACAACAAGATCAGTCCAAAGCGATAGCCCATATAAACACTATCGACGTTTATATTCTCAAGACTGTCACTCGATGAATGCAAAATACTGGTCCAATTTGAACCTAGACCACTCAGCGTGATCGCGGGGATCTTTTTGTCTCGAAACGCTTGAGAATCTGAACTCGCACCTTCAATAGTTACGGAATTGAATGTTATTTTGTTTTCTTTCGCTATTGCCTCAGCCAGGTCGATCAACTTTCCCGATGAGGCATTCTTGAGTGCCATCGGGTATGCTTGCCCAAAGCTGTCAAAATTGACCATCGAACAGATCGATTCACGCTGTAATTCAGGCATCGCTTTCAGCATTTCACGCGAACCGCGCAACCCGTCTTCCTCGCGGTCGAAAGCCGCAAAAACGTAAGTTTTGTTTGTATTCAGCGGTCGCATCGTGCCATAAAGGTGAGCAATAATACTAATCCCAGACCAATTATCGGTTACACCGCAGCCCTCACTCGTACGGTCATAGTGCGCGCCAACTACGATCGTTTCATCGGTTTTCCCCTTCTTTGTAACCGTTAAGTTCGAGATCTTGTCTTTATCGAGTTTCTCGATCTTAATATCTCCATCTTTTGCTCCGGCTTCCAAGAATAACTTTTTGACACCATCCAATCGAAGTTCGGTTTCGCACGGAACGGCACCAATCGCCTTTTCAAAAGCAGTCTTCGGAGCTATCACAGGCCCACCGACATTCGTTTCGGTGGTTTGTGGAAAGCTCGTGGCCGTCAGAAAACATAGGCACACAATGTAAAAATATGAAATTTTCATCTTAATTCTTATAAACAAACACAACGCCCTTTTGCCCGACCGCCCAGACGGCTTTCTTGCCTTTTGCGGCGACAGAGTTCAGGTCTTCGCTGCCGATCTTTTTCCAGGTCGCGCCGCGATCGCTAGAAATGTCAGTACCGTTCGTGCCGACGGCGATAATGGTTTTGTCGTCGATATATGTGACCGCGGATCGGTAACCGGAAAGGCCGTCCCCGTTGTGCCAGGTCTTTCCGCCGTCGCCCGTGAACGCAAGATTCATTGTGCTTTCGGTCGGCTTTTCATAGTTACCGCCGACGAGCACGCCATCGAGAGCGTTACGAAATGCGATCGAAAAAGCTCCGCTGCCGGGCGTGCCTTTTGTGATCGGTGTTTCGGCGACGTTCCACGTTAAACCACGATCCGTCGAGCGAAAGACACGAGCATCGTTTCCACCGGAAACAAGGAACACATCCGCCTTCCCATTTACTATCAAACATGTTCCGCTTGCCGCAAACGCTGCTTCACCGTCTTTTGACGCAGGCATTTTGTTGCTAACGATCGGCTTCCATTTCTCGCCGTCCGTCGTTGAGATCAAGACATAATGGCCATCAACCGGATCGCTCATCGCTATGCAATTCTTCGCGTCCCAGCAGGCAACAGCATCGAAGAACGCCTTCTCGTTCTTGTTCGTAAATTGTGTCTTCCAAGTGGAGCCACCGTCTGTCGTCTTGTAGATCCGAGATGCGTTGCCGTTACCGATGCTTAAGATATAAGCATTCTTCGCGTCGAACGCTTCGATATCACGAAAGTCCAGTTTCTCGGCCCCCGGAACTTGGATCACATTCCAGTTCCTTCCGCCGTCAATCGTCCTAATAACTGTCCCGCCGGTTCCGCTCGCCCACACGACCTTTTCGCTTACGACCGAAAGCCCGCGAAACGATGCCGTAGTATTGACTGTCTGCTTGATCCATTGCGATTCGGCGGTTGTCGCAAACACAAATAGTGCTATTACAAAGATAGTTCTTCTCATTATTTGTTCTCTCTACGCCAACGGTTACAGAGGTCGGCGCATGCCATTTCCCAGTCTGGGAACTCGAACATGAAGCCGGAATCAGTTAGGAGTTTGGGAACAACGCGGCGGCTTTTAAGTATAAGTTCGGTTTCCGTTCGCATAAAAAATGCTCCTATGGCGAGTTGCCATTCGAAGGCCGGCAAACCAATTCGGGTTCCCCAAGCTTCCCGAAAAATTCGCATAAATTCACGGTTCGGGAGAGGGTTTGGTGAAGAAATATTTATTGGGCCTGCAAGGCTATCGTGTTCGATCAGCCAATATACTGATCGGATGAAATCATCCTCATGGATCCAAGAAATGTATTGCTTCCCGCTCGCCGCCGTTCCGCCAAGACCAAACCGTACAATCCCAAGCATAGTATCAAAGATACCGCCGTGAGCCGGACCCATTGTCATCGCAGACCGCATGAGAACCTTTCGCGTTCTGGGCGTATCCGCTTCATTGGTGGCATGCTCCCAATTCTTCGCGACGTTAATACTGAAATTCCAAGTGTCCGGTGCATCGGGTTCGTGGCCGCCGATAATGCCAGTTAAATCATCATTCGCATGGTCGAATGAATGAGCATAAATGGTCGCCGTGCTCGACTGTAGCCATACACTTGGTGGACTGGTCGCCTTTGAGATCGCTTCGCCCACAATTCGAGTCGAGTCCACCCGTGAGTCCATTATCTGACGGCGATTTTCGTCGCTGTATCGGCAATTGACGCTGCGTCCCGCAAGGTTAATTACCACGTCCGATCCATCGATATCGTTGGCCCATGGACCAAATGTATTGCCATCCCAGGCAACGGTTCGCCATTCACATTGTTCCGGCGTTCGGCCCAAGACGACGACCTCGTGCCCATCGCTATGAAACGCTTTTGCCAGAGCCGTCCCCACTTGTCCGCTCCCGCCGGGAATTACGATTTTCATTTTAGTAAACCATTCTCGCTCTCACGGTTCCCTTTACATCCTTCAAGATCTCAAACGCTTCTTTCGATAGCTTTGAATCGATATCAAGGATCACATAGCCTATATCGTCGTTTGTTTTAAGATACTGGCCGGTGATGTTGATACCCCGTTTGGACAGGCGTGAGTTTATCTCACCGAGTACACCAGGAATGTTCTTGTGAATATGCAGAATGCGATGCGTTCCGGCTTGCGGCGAAAGTGAAACGGGCGGCACCGTGTGCGAACCTTCGGACGTGCCGAAATCGAGATATTTGATCAGCTTCGCGGTAACGTCGAGCCCGATGTTCGCCTGAGCTTCCTCGGTCGAACCGCCGATATGCGGCGTTAGGATAACGTTTGG
>JBGTKQ010000007.1:0-13092 GCA_041744555.1 Pyrinomonadaceae bacterium | reverse complement strand
CGAACAAGATCCGGACATCGTCGCACTAGACGAATCGTTGACGGAATTAGCCAGACTCGATCCGCGAAAGGCTCAGATAGTTGAGCTAAAATTCTTCGGTGGTTTGAGCACGGAAGAGATCGCACAAATCATTGGCGTCGCGGAAATAACCATCCTTCGCGAATGGAAGAAAGCAAAGGCTTGGTTATATCTGAACCTCAGCCGCACAGATCAATAAAAATCAACAATTTCCCATTTTATATCGGCGTTTTTCGGTATGTTGTACCATCCGTCGTAACCGTGGAACGTGCCGGTTCCCTTTCGTCCAACGTCTTTTCGATCAAAATTATTTAGCCACATCGAGCTTGCCCCTTTTCCGTTGTGTAGGCTCATCGTTCCGGTCTTGTGCTGAAACCAACCGCCTCCGCTCGGAATGATCGCCTGTCCCTCGGTGCGGTTCCAAGGATCTTCGCCGCTAACATACCACCGATAGCTGATCTCGAGGATCGCTCTCAATTTCCCATATGTGATCAATACTGTAGTTATTTCTGCCATAAGCCCTCCTAAGAAAATCACTGATCGCCGTTGCAATTAGGAATGCGTTCGAGTGCCGAAATAACTATCATTCAGACCAATAATCTTCGTTTTAGCGGGCCGATATGCTACTTTGTCAACGGATAAATGTACGTTAGAAACGCCCTTTTTTGATGGATCCAGCCCGTTGGAAACAGATCGACGAACTTCTTGATGCCGCCCTTGAGGTCTCTGAAGAATTGCGCCCGAATTTCGTCGCAACTCATTCGGCTGGCGACGAAGATCTGCGGCGACAAGTGATGGATCTGCTTGCCGCACAAAGCAATGCCGATGGATTTTTGAACAATTCGGCAATGCAGATCGCCGGCCGGGCGATGGCCGAAGACGAAACTGAGATCTCTGCTTTTGCGTTTGTTAACAAAACCATCGCGACCTATCAGATCGAGCGCCTATTGGGTGCAGGCGGAATGGGCGAGGTTTATTTGGCTTTCGACCAAAAGCTAAAGCGAAAGGTCGCTTTGAAAATTCTTCCCTCAGAATTTCTTTCCAACGACGAACGAGTAAAACGATTCGAACTCGAGGCTCGAGCCGTTTCGTCGCTCAATCATCCCGGCATCGTAACCATATATGACGTCGGGAATTTCGAAGGCGTCAATTACATCGCGACCGAATACGTCGAAGGCAAGACCGTTCGCGAACTGATCGGCGGAAAATTCAAATTACGCAACATTGTTTTGAATACGATCCAGTTGTGCGAGGCACTTTCGGCGGCTCACGACGCCGGAATTGTGCACCGCGATATCAAGCCGGAAAACCTAATGATCCGAAAAGACGGATACGTGAAGATCTTGGATTTCGGACTTGCGAAACTAACCGATCCCGGACAACAAACGCTTCGCGATTTCGCCGCGACGACCAAGGGCGTGATCATCGGAACGCCTGCCTATATGTCGCCCGCTCAGATCAGCGACGAAGAGCTGGATCACCGAACCGATCTTTGGAGCTGCGGTGTCGTTTTATATGAATTTCTGACGGGCATAAATCCCTTTAAAGGGAAAAATCGTCAAGAGACCTTTGAGTCGATCCTTTCAAAAGATCCGCCGCCTTGCAGTTCGATTAATCCCGAAGTTCCCGAATCGCTCGACCGCGTCATCGCCAAGTTGCTCGAGAAAGACGCGGCACTTGGATACCAAACCGCGGCCGACCTGCGTTCAGATCTGAAGCGTGTGAAACGCGAGTTTGATTCGTCACCATCATGGAGCGGTGGTTCCAACGGCTCGCTCGCTGAGCCTCGAAGTGAAGGCTTCGATTGGTCGCTCTATGCGGCGTCGGTGATGGCATCATTTCTTGTCGGCTTCGCGATCTATTACTTATTTTTCAGCACTCCGCGAGCGGCCGCGACCGAATGGGCATCGGCAAAGAATACACAGATAACCTTTGGCCCTGCTATCGAAGCGTATCCCTCTCTATCGCCCGACGGCCGCTCAATTCTGTACGTTACGGACGAAGGCAAGGGAGACGATATTTATTTGCTCCGAATCGGCGGATCGAACCCACAGAATCTTACGAGCGATTCACCAAATCGAGACACGATGCCTGCGTATTCGCCTGACGGAAACCGAATCGCGTTCCGTTCTGACCGTGAACCTGCGGGCATTTACGTTATGGGCGCAACTGGTGAGAATCCCAAGCGTATTTCTGATTTTGGCTATTCACCTTCGTGGTCACCCGACGGAAAGAAGTTGGTTGTTGCTACAGGCCACCAACCCGTTCCCGCAGTTCGAACAAAGAGTGAGGTTTGGATCGTTGATGTGGAAACGGGCGAAAAGAGAATGCTCGTTGATTCTTATGCGCTCCAGCCGTCGTGGTCACCGGTCGGTGATCGCATAGCGTACTGGATGACCGATTCCAGCGGCGAACGTCGCGTTGCGACCATTTCGGCAAATGGCGGCGAGAGCACCTTCTTCGCAAGCGAAGGAAACACGAAGTGGAATCCTGTTTGGTCGCCCGACGGGGAATATCTTTACTTCGCAAGTGACAGAAAGGGCAACATGTCGTTTTGGCGAAGCCGAATAGATATCGCAACAGGAGAGCCGATCGGTGATGCAGAGCTTGTCCCGACGCAAGCCCGATTCAGCCGGCATCTAACCTTTTCAGCGGACAAAAAGCGATTTGCGTACGCCCAACGCGACAACAGATCGAACATCAAAATGGTGACTTTTGATCCGGTCACGGAAAAGATAACTGGGTCGCCGGTTGCCGTAACACGAGGTGATTTTGAATTCAGCGGCCCGGAACTTTCGCCGGACGGCCAAAGATTCTTCGTCCGACTTATCCGAAAATCGCAAGACGACATCGTTTCGGTAAAGGTCGATGGAACGGATATCCGCGATCTGACGAACGATACTTTCTTCGACCGCTATGCGCGCATTTCGCCCGATGGTTCGAAAGTGCTGTTTGTTTCGGACCGCTCAGGGACCTATCAGATCTGGATGATGAATTCAGATGGAACGAACTTGCGGCAGATGACTCCGGATTCTGATGGCGTTAAATCGATCCCGATTTGGTCGCCGGACGGAAAGCGGTTTTCATTCGACAACGAATCTGCCGCGTTTATCGCAAATATCAACGACCCGTTTAATGCGGAGAGTATTACGAAGCTTCCAAAGACAGAAAACGGTGGTTGGTTCCGCGTGTGGGATTGGTCGCGTGACGGTAAGCTGATGGCCGGAAACTTCGATTCAGCCTACGGCCCGGGCATGGGCTTTTACTCTCTCGAAACCGGCAAATATACTCGCGTAATTGATCATCCCGGAATTCCACGTTGGTTGCCCGACAATAAGCGGATGATCTTCATCCGAGATCGGCGGCCATTCATTGTTGATATCGAAACAAAAGAGGTCCGTGAGCTGCCGATCGACGAAAACCAGGAAATGCGAAACGTCGGCATAAGCTTCGACGGCACAAAGATCTACTACACTACGTTTGAAAACGAATCTGATATTTGGCTGCTCGATCTCTCAACAGAGAAATGACCTATGGCCGCAAAGATTCAATTAAACGGAACTTCTACCAGCGAAGGGTGTCTAATTTTGTATGAAACTTTCACTAATTTATGCAGTAGCCTTATGTTTGTTTAGCTTCAATGCTCAAGCTCAATCACAAAGTGACACAGCTAAGAGCATTTGTAATCGATCAAGCGAATCAACTTTGAACCGTCTATTTGCCGAGGTTAACGACAACCAAGAAAAATCTCGCCTTTGCGAAGAAGCCGAACAAGAAAAGGATGGACCGAGAATTTTGATCGCGAACAAGTGCGAATTTGGTGCAGACGGTTGTCCTATCTCGTTAGCAAAGCCTGATTACCCAGATATCGCACGAAAACTACGGAAATCACAAGAGGTTCGCGTAAAAGTCATAATCAACGAGTCCGGTAGGGTCATTTACTCAAAAGCCATTACAGGCCACAAGTCGTTCTGGAGAAATGCTGAGGCCGCTGCGTGCAAAGCCATATTCCGACCCAAGCGAATTTGCGGAGTCGCATCCAAAGCAGAATTGATAATCGTGTATAATTTTGTGAACCCATAGGAAATTATGCTCAGATTTTTCAATACACTTTCGCGCGAGATCGAAGAATTTCACCCGCTTGAAGAAGGCAAAGTAAAGATGTATCTTTGCGGCCCGACGGTCTGGAACTTTGCGCACATAGGCAATTTTCGAACGTTCATTTTCGGCGACGTACTGCGTCGGTACTTAAAATATAGAGGTTACGAACTAACCCATGTCTTCAATCTCACCGACATCGACGACCGCATCATTAATGAGGCAAAGGCACGCAACATCAGCATTGATGAATTTACGGCGCCTTACATTCAGTATTTTTGGGAAGATTTCGACGCTCTAGGAATGGAGCGGCCTGATGTAACTCCGCGAGCGACGCACCATATTGAGGAAATGATCGAGATCATTTCGAAGCTGATCGAAAACGGGCACGCGTACGAATCGGACGGCTCGATCTATTACCGCATTACCGCGTTTCCCGATTACGGCAAACTTTCGAAGATAAGCTTTTCGGGCAACATTCAGGGCGGCAGCGAACGCATCGACACCGACAAGTACGACAAGGAAGATGCCCGCGATTTTGCTTTATGGAAACTCGTCGGCGAAACGGAAGAGCCGGGCTGGGACGCACCGTTTGGACGCGGCCGACCGGGTTGGCATATTGAGTGTTCTGCTATGTCGATGAAGTATCTCGGCGAGACTTTCGACATTCACGCCGGCGGCCAAGATCTGCAATTCCCGCATCACGAAAACGAGATCGCACAAAGCGAAGGTGCGACCGGAAAGCAGTTCGCGAAATATTGGATACACAGCGAATTCCTCAAGATCGACGACGTGACGATGTCTAAGTCAAAGGGTAATTTCTTCACTTTCCGCGATCTTCGCGAACAAGGTTATTCAGCACTTGCTATGCGGTATTTACTGCTGAGCGTGCCGACCCGCAAGCAGCTAAACTTTACTTTTGAAGGCTTGCAGGGAGCCGAATCGACCGTCGAACGCCTTCGCAATTTCCGGCAGCTTGTAAACGAAGGCAGAAACCTGAGCGGTAGCGAGGGTGCCGGTTCAGGCATAGATCAGATAGCCGCGACCGCACTCGAAAAATTCGAAGCCGCGATGGACGACGATTTCAACACCGCCGCCGCTCTCGCCGCGATCCACGACATGGTCCGCGAGGTCAATACGCAGCTTGCCGCGAACGGCCTAACAGACAACGAACGAAAATTAGTTCTCGACGCGATCTCCAAATTTGATTCTGTTCTTGGCATATTCGACAGCGAAGAATCAGGCTCGCTTGACGAAGAGATCGAAATCCTAGTTGAAGAACGTCAAGAAGCCCGTAAAAATCGCAACTTTTCCCGTTCCGACGAGATCCGTGACTTGCTTGCGGAAAGGGGAATTATTCTTGAGGACACGAAAGACGGCGTCAGATGGAAACGAAAATAGCGGCCGGTTTGCCCTCCGTTGGCCAATTCTCTAATCTTATTGGTTTATGCGAAAACTTCTCAATATCGTTAAATGGGGCTCGACACTTGGAAGTGATCCTCAAACATTTTTGAGCGCTAAATGGATCGGATCTTTTCTGTCGAGGACCTCCAAAGCAAAACGGCGGCTTTGGGCTTTGCGAATGTTATCGCTCAGCCCACACTACTTCTTTACGCCCGAAGATCCGAAGTACAAAGGCTTGTCGTATAACGATTACCTTGAGACAGCTTTTAAAGAGAATACAGATTCGCGTATCAGGATCTTCGATCATATTCTCCGACCTTATATCTCAGCCGAAGACACGGTTCTAGATTATGGTTGCGGCCCCGGGTTTCTCTCGGTCGTCGTAGCACGCCACGCAAAAAAAGTGTACGCCTGTGACATTTCAACGGGGGCTTTGGAATGTGCAAAGATCCTGAATTCAGCCCCGGAGATCGAATATATCGTGGCTAACGATGACGGTTTTGCCAGGATCGAAGATGGCTCGCTCGATACGGTTTACAGCTTTGCGATGGTCCAGCATCTCACCGATGAGGTTTTTGATATCGTTCTCGCAAATTGCAGCCGGAAGCTAAAGCCCGGAGGCCAATTGGTGCTTCACATTCAGCTAATTGACGATATTTGGAGAACTGAGGAACAGTGGAAAGCCGACACGTCCCTTCGCGGCAAGATCAAATTCAAATACGGCCTTCATTGTTTTGGCAGAACGAAACAAGCTCACATTGATGCTGTCGCGAAACACGGCTTTGAGGCTATCGAGATGCAGAACATTGCCGATCTTGTGCCGGACCAATTTGACGACGTCTGCTCTCAAAGCCTGCTAACTGCGAAAAAGCCAAATGAACCTTGAGTATTTGCTTAAACGTTTCCGGCCACCCTAGTTTACTCGTATCAACAACGTCTTCGCCTTTCCTATCTGATACGACTCGACTGGTCGCCATTCGAATTGGCGGTCGCTAAATGCCTTAAGCGGTCGACGTTTCATGTCGACATCTGAATCGCGGAAAACCAGATACGACGATTGTATCGGAACGTTTTCCATCTCGATCTTCTCAACGCCATTAAATCCTCGCGGTAGAAAATACGCTTTGTCTTCAGCGATGCCCTTGATCCCTTCGACCTTAAATACACGGAATCTTTGATCCCGCCGCAGAGCAAACCAAAGGTGATAGGCGGAGAGATCTTCAAAGGCGTAAACGGGCGTTATCGTATTTGGTTCGACCGACTGGGTTACACCAAGTGTCTCGGCCGCTTTCTCCCAAGCACACCAAGGTTGGTCTTGAATTGGATTTGCAGAATAAAGCACAAATGAAATACCGATCAATGCTGCTGATGTGATCATGAACACGTTTCGTACGATCGCATTCTTCTGCTCGGTCAAAAACACCGCCGTCAGAATAAGCAGCGGAGCGTACACAATTATCAAATGCCGCGAACCCCAAATGGAATATGGCAAAAGCCAGCTTAGGATCAACGCTGTCGCAATGGGCACGCCTATCATCATCTCAAGTAGATACGTGTTCTTCTTTTCCTCAAAACTTAACCACCGGAACAGATACGCGATCTTGGCAACGCCGATCAAAAGTAGGAGCGGAACCGAAATATAATAGAGCGAACCGGGCTCCGCATTGTTCATCTGAAAGTAGAAAGGTTCTATAAGGTCAAACAGCAATGTAAAGATCGCGGAAATCCCGGGCCGTTCGATCCATCCGATGTTTTGTCCGACCGATGATCCGCCGCTCGCGACACGATAAACTGCGATCATCCAGGGCACGAAAGATAACAGCGTCAGGCCGAACATCAATAGCGTTTGACGAATCTTGATCCGTTGAAACGCCACGATAGCGACAACCTCCGAACCGACGACAAGCCATCCGAAATAATGGGTATGAACGAGAAGAATGTTTACGAGGATCAGAGCCGCAAAGCTCTTGCCTTTGACAAAGAATCGCGTGAAAAGCCAGATCGACATCAATGAAACAAACAGCAGAGGGCTGTACATTCTGACTTCCTGAGCGTATTTTATCAGCGATCCGTTTACGGCAAAAAGTGCAAAAGCGACGATCGTGGTCAGCCGAGTCAGCTTTAATTCTCGGCAAAGATATAAGAATGGAATGATGGAGAGAATTGAAAATAATACCGGAAAAAGCCGAAGCCACAGTAGTCCATCACCACCGATCGACATCCAGATCTTGAGCAAAATGTAGAAGAAGGGCGGATGAATCAGGTCCTCAGCAAGAAACCAAAAGATGTCTCCCCAAATGTGCTCGGCCGCATGAACGCCGAAAATTTCATCGAACCACAAACACGAATCGGTCAATCCCCAAACACGCAAAGCGACATACGCCACGCACACCGCAGCGATCGCAATTTTAAATTTTCTTGAATTTTCCAAACTTTCGACTTCTACCTAGAGCCGAACCCCGTCGCACAGCTTTCCGTCAATGCTCGTGTAGCAAAGCTGGACCTCTTTGAAGGTGTCCGTGTCGCGGCAATACGAAAGGCAACGATCGAAGGGCTTTGAATAGATGTGGATCGAAACGGCTCGCTCGTCGAATTCGGCGAGATTGAGTATCTGGTGGACGGGTTCTTCTAGCTCGACTTTCGCCGTTAAGCAATCAGAAAGTTCGAATTCGTCTGTTTCGCGAAGCTTGCAGTGACCGGTCGCTTCATCGATCTCTTCGATCGCAAAATTTTGACCCTTCAGCCGACCGACCGGGACGGTCATCCAACAGCGTTGATCGTAATGGTTATGAACGCGCGAGACTTGGCCAACGTCCCAACATATCGCCATCATCTCGAAGCGGTCATCTTTGTAAATAAGATTGCGAGTATAAAAGTCAGGGCTCCAATGAAGAAACTTCTGTATCGATTCGACCTCAACAGGATGCGACGCAAGGAAATGGTAAACCGGCTCACATACGAAATCTTCATCGCGAATACTTCGTAGGCCTTCGACAAGCTCGTGGACTGAGATCTTTTTTGCTTTAACAGCAGGCATCATTATTTGCTAATTCTGCTGTCCTTTCTTTAGAAAGTCAACGAACTCGGCCGTGTTGCGGGTTAGGCCAGGAAAGGTGGCTATAATGTTTCCGTTGGGATCCATGATGGCGTAGTACGGAAGCGCGACCGTCTTGAATGTCGTTTCCTGAAACTGTTGCTGGCGTTCGTAAATTTCTCCGACGCCGTCGGTGTATAGCGAAACGAGGATCATCTTTTTTAGCTCTGCTTCAACCTCCGGCTTCGGAAAAATGTTCGCTTCCATCCAACGGCAATTGGTGCACGTATATCCGGTAAAATCGAGGAAGACAAGCTTGTTCTCCGCCTTCGCTTTGACGAGAGCTCCTTCGTAATCGTCTTTCATCCAGTTCAAACCGTCGCCATTTCCGCCGAACGATTGAGCCGAAGATTTGTTTAGGTCGGGCGGTAGAAATGCTTCCAATTCGCCAAGCTTCGCCCCGAACAGGCCTGTTATCAAATAGAAACTTATCGACAAACTAACGATCGCCGAAGCAAGCCGGAACGCTCCAATGCGTTCGGGTTTTGAATCGTGTGCGAGCTGGAATTTACCCAAAAGATAAACGGCGAGAATTAGTCCGATCGCGATCCAGACTGACAGAACAACATCGCGTGTAAAAACGCCCCATTTCAAAACAAGATCGACGTTCGAGATGAACTTCATCGCCGCCGCGACCTCAAGAAAACCCATCGCGACCTTGACGGAATTCATCCAACCGCCCGCACGCGGCAGGCTCGACGCCCATTGCGGTACTAGCGCGAGAATAAAGAACGGCAAAGCAAAAACGGTCGAAAATGCGAGCATTCCGACCAGCGGCATTTGCCAATCGCCCTGTGATGCGGAAACGAGGATCGTTCCCACAAAAGGCGACGTGCACGTGAACGACGTAAGCGTAAACGTCAACCCCATCAAGAGCGCTCCGATGATGCCGCTGCCTTCGCCTTCGTGCGACCGCGTCAAACTGTCGAGCCTCGTTAGAATGCCGGACGGAATCGTTATTTCATACGCACCAAAAAGATTAAATGCAAAGAAAAGAAAAATACCCGCGATTAAAATGTTTACCCATGGATTTGCCGCGAAAACATTCACGCCGGCCGCTCCGACAAATATCGCCAGCAACATTCCCAAAATGGTAAACGTGGCAATAATTCCGAGTGAATAAACGGTCGCCATTCGAACCGACCGCGAACGGCTTCCCGACGAATGATTCGTAAAATACGAAACGGTTATCGGAATCATCGGAAACACGCAAGGCGTCAAAAGCGACAAAGCTCCGAGCCCGGCAGCTAGCCAAATAAAAGCCCAGATATCAGTGGGCGGCTTTGGTTCGGTCGGCTGCACTGATCCGACGTTCGGCGATGCATTCTCTGAACCGGAAGGAAGCTGAGAGTTGGAAGCTGATCGCTTAACATCTTCCTCGCCGGCTAGCGAAACCCTTTTCGTCCTCGGCGGCAGGCAAAGGGTGTCGTTGCAAAGCTGAAATCTGACCGCGAACGCAACGTTTGAGTCACTGTAAAAATAGGTTGGTTCGGTTCCCGCATTTGCCGCGCCAGCCGCTAGCCTAAAATCCAGTTGAAACTCCGCACTGTTCTCAAAATACTTCGTCTGCAATGGTTTGCCGTCGATCTTGAAGTTTTCATCTTCCTTAGTCTTAGGTGATGCGGAACGAACCTCCCCGACGATCTCGATTCCCGAATTTTCGGCAGCCTTTATCGTTGTTGCAATTGGTCCGCCTTCGGGTTGATCGAGCGCGTAAAGATTCCATCCGGGTTCGACCTCGGCCGTTAGTTTTGCTTTATAGTTTTTTCCGGCTTCGATCTTTCCATCTGAATTTTCGATGGCTAGAGACCACTTGGACGGATTTTGGCCCAAAGCAAATAAGGGTACGACAAAAAGAATGATCAGGATGGTTTTGGCGAAGTTCTTCATTACCACTACTAATCTTATTATTATTCACAGTATTCCGACAAAGGTATTTTTTTTAATGGTCTGACCGATGTTTTTGCTTTTGCCGGAATTTGCCTTGTATAATTAAAGTTTGCAGTATTTAATGGCAATTGGCCCTGAGCAGTTCGGAGGAAGTAATTTTGGCGAAGACCTCAACAGTTAGTAAATCGGCAGCGAAATCGGCGGCGGCAAAAACCGTCTCAACCAACGGATCGGGCAAACCCTTGTCCAATGGCCGCACGGATCTTAAAAAGGTCGCCGAGATGATGCACGCCGAATATGAAAAGCGGCGTAAATCGCAGATCGAATCGATCAAGAAAACCGACAAGAAGCTGCTCCGCGAAATGCTTTATCAAATGGTTCTTGGCCGTCGTTTTGAGGAAAAATGCGCCGAGGTCTATCGGATGGGCAAGATCGGCGGTTTTTGCCATCTTTATATAGGCCAGGAAGCGATCGGCGTCGGCTCGATGATGGCTCTTGAACCAAAAGATATGGTCATTACGTCATATCGCGACCACGTTCAGGCGATCATCAAGGGAATAACTCCCGAGGCCGTAATGGCCGAGCTTTACGGCAAAGAAGGCGGCTGTGTAAAGGGCAAAGGCGGTTCGATGCACATGTTCTCAAAAGAGCATGAATTTTACGGCGGCCATGGTATTGTTGGCGGACAGATCGGTGTCGGTACCGGAATGGCTTACGCGGCAAAATACAAAGAAAGCGGGCAAGTCGCGATATGCTTCTTTGGCGAAGCTGCCGTAAACCAAGGCATTTTTCACGAATCGCTTAACATGGCTCAGCTTTGGAAACTGCCGTGCATTTACATTTGTGAGAACAATCAATACGGAATGGGCACTTCTCAAGAACGGGCGATGAGTTCACGGAATATAGCGAAGAAGGCTGAGTCCTATGATATGGCGAACGAGTTTGTTGATGGAATGGACGTTATGGCCGTCCGCGAAGCAACACTTCGCGCCATCGCGAGAGCTCGTAAAGATGGTTCGCCGACGTTGCTGGAGATTCGTGCTTATCGTTTCATGGGCCATTCGATGTCCGATCCCGGAAACTATCGAACCCGAGAAGAGATCGCGAAATATCAGGAACGAGACCCGATCGTTCTCTTCAAAGATAGCTTAAAGGCGGCGAAGGTTCTGACTGATAAAGATTTCGAACAGATCGAAAAAGACGCCGTAGAAGCAACAGCAAAAGCGATCGAGTTCGCCGAAAACAGTCCGTTTCCGCAGGAAAGCGAATTGTTTACGGATGTTTACGCTTAGAGGCTTTGATGATTTACGAAATTGAAATCTCGCCCAAGGCTCGAAAAGATCTTAAAAGCTGGATCGAAAAAACGCGGATCGTATCTTGTTGAAGATCGTTGAAATGTCGAATGATCTCGCTGGTGATGTAAAACGCCTGACCGAATTTGAACAGGAGTATCGGCTACGAGTAGGTGACTTCAGAATTCTCTTCGATACAGAAAATAGCAAGATAATCGTAAGACGAATTAAGAATCGACGTGAGGCTTATTGAGTATGAACACCACCATTGAGTTGCATCCCGAATTCTTAACAAAGAACGGTGAACCCGAATTCGCCGTCCTTCCTTATGCAGAATATCGGGCGCTTGAAGAGTGGCTTGAAGATATTGAGGATATTCTGGATTTGAGGGCTGCCCAAGAGGAAGATTCTGGTCAGCCAAACTTTACTATCGAAGAAGTTCGAAAGGAATTAGGTATCTAGAAAATGGCAGTTTTGAACATCCGCGATGCGCTGAATCAGGCACTTCGCGAAGAACTTATCAGAGACGAGAATGTCTTTATCATGGGCGAAGAAGTTGCTGAGTACGACGGCGCTTATAAGGTGACGCGCGGGCTTTGGAAGGAGTTTGGCGACAAGCGCGTTGTCGACACACCGATCACCGAACTTGGTTTTGCGGGCGTTGGCGTTGGTGCGGCGATGGCAGGCTTGCGGCCGGTAATCGAGTTTATGACCTGGAATTTCTCGATACTCGCCGCTGACCAGATCATCAACCACGCCGCGAAAATGCTTTACATGTCCGGCGGACAATTTAATGTGCCGATCGTCTTTCGCGGTCCGAACGGCTCGGCATATCAGGTTTCGTCACAACACTCTCAAGCTCTCGAAGCCTTCTACGCGAACTTCCCCGGCCTAAAGGTCGTGATGCCATCCACCGCCGCTGATGCGAAAGGTTTGCTGAAAGCATCGATCCGCGATGATAATCCGGTCTTATTTCTCGAACAGGAACGCATGTATGGCTTGAAGGGCGAAGTTCCCGAGGACGAAGATTTCACGATCCCGCTCGGTGTCGCCGACATAAAACGCGAAGGAACGGATTGCACCATCGTCGCCCGTTCGATGACCGTGCCGCTCGCTTTGCAAGCCGCCGAAAAGATGAAGGAAGAGTTTGACGTCTCGGTCGAGGTTATCGATCCGCGTACGATCAAACCGCTTGATGTCGATACGATCGTAAATTCCGTCAAGAAAACCAACCGGCTCGTCATCGCCGAAGAATCGCACTATTTTGCATCGGTGGGAGCCGAGATCTCGCACACG
>JBGTKQ010000006.1:0-27443 GCA_041744555.1 Pyrinomonadaceae bacterium | reverse complement strand
ACCACGACCAGACCCTTTGAAAGCGAACATAGGTCCATGATCGCCTTTGATAATCCAAGCTGTTCCGCCGTAAGTATCTTTGTTGGAATGATGCGGAACACCGCTCCCATTCCTTTTCGGTCCATAAAAACATTGCAACGAAAACGAGCGAGACCCTCGATCTCGTACGCGAAATCGGTATCATGCCTACGTTCGAATTCTTCGCGATTCTTTTCCGGCATGATCGAATGCAGAAGTTCTGTCATTACTTCAGGAGTTAGAACACCTTCGGCACATTCTAACTGCTGCATTTTGCCGTCTTTGCGGACCATCGGCGGAACTGTCACCGACAAATGCAAGTCAGATGATCCTTCGTCAGCCATTCGGCGGAATAACGCGTCCATCCGATCTTGCATCATCGAATTTACCTTTCGACGATCCGTCCCGTAGCTACGTCGATCGGCGAACGACTCGGCGTTCATCGTCTCTTGAACCGGTGGAGCGGCCACAGGCTCGGTTTGCGGAACGTATTCTTCGAGCGGAGGTACAAAGCCAGTCGGCTCGACTACTTCGTCTCGTCGGCCCGGTGGTTCGTACGTTGAATTGTCGGAAAAGACGGTTACGAACTGTGGGTCGTTAGCTGAAACTACTTCGATCTCGGGGCCACGGCCGGGGGAACGTCCCATCTCAGGAGCCGGTATATCAAACTCTACCTCGGGAATCGGCTCGTGTGGTGTTTCGAGGGCGGCCTGTTCGGAACGCTGAGCTGAAGCGCTTTCGAATACGAATTCTTGTAAAGGAGCTTCGAAGATAGGTGCGGCCGCAACTGTCGGAGCAACGGGCTCGGGCGAAAAAGCGGGTGCGATAGGTTCTGCAACCGGGTTGGCAGCCTTATGCGTGACGTTTTCACCCTCGGCGAGCGGCCTTACCGTTACGATAAATCCGGCGGGCGATTTCTGGATCATGAAGTTGAAACGACCGAGATTATGCGGATGGACAAATTCAACTTTAGGCTCGTTCGGCAGATCGGCCTTTACGTCTTCCGGAATTAGGGGAAAGACCATTGTGCTGATCTGCGTTCCCTGAAGCGCCGGTGTGTCGATGTCCATTACGCCGCCGGATGAAACGATATACGGTTTCCGATTGGGCTCGAGATGAAGCTCTTTGCCGGACGTTGAGACAAGATTCTTGAGAAGTTGATTAAGTTGTTCCATGCGAAGTTTGGAAAAAGGAGTGGAATAGGGTCGAGACTTTGCGAAAGCGGGATTGACCGTAAGGTCAAAGGCTAAGATCATTTTAACATGTTTGAACACGCAAAAGTAAACAAAAAAATGCCCCAGTGGAAAGACATTCTTTTCGATGATCTTGGTTTTCGAAGGATCAAACGGTCACGGCTTCGCGGTATTCGCCCCAGACACCACGAAGCTTATGGCTGATCTCGCCGACGGTGACGTTGGATTCGACGCATTGCAAGATTCGCGGAAGAAGGTTTTCAGTACCGACCGCGGCTTCCGCGAGTGATGCAAGCGAGTTCTCGGCTTCCTCGGCATTTCGATTTGCACGGACGGCCCTTAGGCGTTCGACCTGATCGCGTTCAACCTGCGGATCGACGGTCATTATCGGTATCGCGGCACCTTCGTCGATGCGGAATTTGTTTACGCCGACGACAACTGCATCTTCCGTCTCAACCGCTCGTTGATAATCGTATGCCGCATCCTGAATCTCCTGCTGAACATAACCGGTCTCGATCGCTCGAAGCATTCCGCCCATGGCATCGATCTTTTCTATGTATTGAACCGCAAGCCGTTCGAGCTCGTTGGTCAATGCTTCGATCGCATAACTTCCGGCGAGCGGATCGACCGTGTCCGCAATACCCGATTCGTGTGCGATCACTTGCTGTGATCTAAGAGCAATGCGTGCGGCGTTTTCGGTGGGAAGGCCAAGAGCTTCGTCCATCGAATTCGTATGGAGGCTTTGAGTTCCGCCGAGAACGGCCGCGAGAGCTTGTATTGTAGTTCGGACGATATTCACTTCCGGCTGCTGGGCCGCAAGAGTGGAACCCGCGGTCTGCGTGTGAAACCGAAGCATCATTGATTTCGGATCTTTTGCACCGAAGCGTTCTTTCATAATTCGCGCCCAAAGCCTGCGCGCCGCACGGAACTTCGCGATCTCTTCGAGCAGGTTGTTGTGTGAGTTAAAAAAGAACGAAAGCCGCGGGGCGAAGTCGTCAACTTTTAATCCGACGTCGATCGCAGCCTGAACGTAACAGATCGCGTCGGCAAGCGTGAACGCGAGTTCTTGTGCGGCGGTGGAACCGGCTTCGCGTATGTGATAGCCGGAGATCGAGATCGTATTCCAATTCGGTACTTCAGCGGCGCAGAATGCGAAACTGTCTGTGATCAACCGAAGGCTCGGCTTTGGCGGATAAATGTAAGTCCCGCGGGCAATATATTCCTTGAGAATGTCGTTCTGGATCGTTCCGCTAACCTTGTCGAACGCAACACCTTGTTTTCTAGCGACAGCCAGATAAAGACACAAAAGCGTAGATGCCGTTGCGTTTATTGTCATTGAGGTCGAAACCTTGTCCAGCGGAATGCCGTCGAAAAGCGTAAGCATGTCGTCAAGACTGTCGATCGCGACGCCGACCTTTCCGACCTCCCCAAGTGCCAGCGGATCGTCCGAATCAAGCCCGATCTGAGTTGGCAGATCGAACGCAACGCTCAATCCGGTCGTGCCTTGCGACAGCAAATATTTATAACGCTCGTTCGATTCGGCGGCGGTCGCGAAACCGGCGTATTGCCGCATCGTCCAAAACTTGCCGCGATACATATTTCGGCGAACACCTCGCGTGTACGGAAACTCGCCCGGTGCCCCGAGTTCTTCGTCGTAATTAACAGCCTCTGAGTTCGTCGGATCGTAAATACTTGGCAATTCGATTCCCGAAGAGGTTTCAAACTTATCGCGTCTGTCGCTCATATTTAGCGTAGATTAGCACAATAACAGGTGGTCTTAAACTTTGCGTTCACGGCGACTTTGCGTGAAAAACTTTCACTCGCAAAGCCGCCGAGGAGGCAAAGAAGAATGCGATTCTTCGAGCCTAAGATATAATGGTGACCTTGAATTACTACAACTATTTCACTGAGATCGAGGACGCGTTCATCCGGCGGCGTGGAAAGCATTTGCTGCTTTCGCCGATCGATTGGGCGATGATCGAAGCATGGCAGGAACGGGGCGTTCCGCTTCATGTCGTCCTGCGGGGAATTGAATCAGTTTTTGATCATTTCGACAAGAATCCGCGGCCGCGAACGATAAAAAGCCTTTTGTTCTGTAAAGAAGAGATCGAAGCACAGTTTGCCGAATGGACGGCTTCGCAGATCGGGAAGACCGACACAGATGCAACGCCGGCAGCCGAAAACTCCTTATCGCGTGCAGCGATCGAAGCGCATATCGACAAAATAATCGCTAAGCTGGGATCGATTCAGAACGAACGACTTGCTGAAAATATCGGACGTACGACCGCTCGGCTCGCTGAACTACGCGCGAATATGTCTGACGGGCCGGAACAGATCGACGGTTCGCTTTCGGACATCGAGAATTTTCTCGACAATGCTTTGCTATCGGATCTCGATAGACTGCATCTAAAATCAGTAGAAAAAGAGATCGCATCGCAGCTTCGAGCCTATCGGTCGGACATGGAAAAAGATGGTTACGACAGCACTTTCCGGCTAATGTTGCTAAAGCGGCTTCGCGAAGATATCGGCGTCCCTCGGATGAGTTTGTTCTATTTATGAGATCAGTTTTTAGTTTTTTGATTTTGTTGCTCGCATCGGCCGCCGCTTTTGGACAGCAAACTGTCCCCATCGCCGGGGCGAGTGTTTATAAGAATGCCGAACACGGGTTCTCTGTTGAACTTCCGACAACGTGGCGGATAGCGGGCGACGGTTTCGTTGAAACAGCTGCCGAAAACGGGATCGACGTTGGTCTTGAAGCGCCGAAAAACATAGGAAAAGTGGGTCAACTACAGGTCGAACGTGCTCTCGAACGTGTGAAGGTATTGATGACCGCGACGCGTGTTCAAGCGAATGCGAATGACAATGCGATCCTGCGAATATCGACCGAAGACATCCGTACGAATCCGGCGATAAAGGATGCTGTAGATTATTTCGATCTTATGCGGCAGCAGTTCGCCGTCATGCGTCTGCCCGCGGATTTTGCATATTCCGAAACGAATGCCGAACGGCTTGGTTCGAAGCAGTTCGCGTTTCTCGACACTTCTTCAAGAGCCGGAAAAAAGCGAATGTACGCCACCGTTCGCAATGGCTTTGCTATCATGTTCACGCTCTCTTACACTAAGCCTGAAGACCTGAAAACACTGCGCGACGTTTTAACGAAGGCGGATTTCAGCCTTAAAAATTAGGCTTGGATGGCCAAACAAACTTTACTTGAACAACACATATAAAATTGGCGATGAGCTTGAGCTCAAGATCGAGAAGATAGTTCCGCGCGGATTGGGCCTCACGTTTGCGGAAGGATTGACGGTATTCGTGCCACTTGCCGCGACCGGTGACCGCGTTCGGGTGCAGATCGCGGAGATAAAGGGAAAGACGGCGTTTGCCGAGATAACCGAAGTGATCGAACAGTCTGTTGATCGGATCACGCCGCCTTGCCCATATTTCGGGACGTGCGGCGGATGCGATTTGATGCAGATGAATTACGCGGCACAGCTTGCGGCCAAGGTCGCGATGATCCGCGACTGCATCGACCGGATCGCGAAGGTAGATTTCACGGGCGAGATCGCAATGATCGGCAGCCCGCGTGAGTTTGGCTATCGCCTTCGGGCGCAGTGGCATGCCGATCCGCAGACCGGCGAGATCGGTTACTATCAGCGGAATTCGCGAAAGCTTGTCGATATAAAGGAATGCATCGTGCTCGTGCCTGAACTGCAGGCTGAACTCGATCGGCTTCGCGGCGAGATGTCGCCTGCCACTGCGTCCGGAATTATGCAGATCGACGCGGCAGCGGGTGATAATGGCGAGGTTTCCACGTATTCCGCCGATCTTCTTGAACCGACGCGTGAAATTGCCTTTACTGCTGTCGGCGAACGGCTGGCGTTTTCGGCTCGGTCGTTCTTTCAGGGGAATCGATATTTGATCGACAAGCTTATCGAGACGGCGATCGGTGATGCTTCGGGCGAAACGGCACTTGATCTTTACTCGGGCGTGGGGCTTTTCACGGTGCCGCTTGGGCGTAGGTTCAAACAGGTGATCGGCGTTGAGGAAAATGAAGCGGCGGTCGAATTTGCAAATGCGAATGCCGTGCGGGGGGGATTAGAAAACATCGATCTTTATGCGGCGAGTGTGCGGCGATTCTTAACTTCCGGCGAAGCTCCTCGCCCGGATTTTGTATTGCTTGATCCGCCGCGAGCCGGAACTGAAAAGGAAACGATCCACGCTTTGATCGCGCTGGAGCCCGAGCGCATCTCTTACGTTGCATGTGAGCCGTCCTTACTGGCTCGCGATCTAAAACGCTTTGTCGAAAGTGGCTACACTATCGACTCGATCACGGCTATCGATCTTTTCCCGCAGACGCATCACGTAGAAACGGTCGCGCATCTTTCAAGAAGCTAGAAACTAGAAGGCAGGAAGCAGACAATAAATTAGGCTACAACCTAATCCTTCAATTTCACCGCAGTGCCATAGGCGAGAATTTCTGAAGCATTCGCCATTATCGAGCTGGTCGTGAAGCGAAGATTTACAACGGCGTCGGCGTCCATTTCGAGCGCGGCGGTTACCATTCGGCTGATTGCTTTCTGACGGGCTTCGATCAGCATTTCCGTATAACCCGTAATTTCGCCGCCGACGACAGATTTCAGCATAGCCATCAAGTCTTTTCCGAGATGTTTCGTTTGCACAACGTTGCCTGTGACCACGCCCAATATCTCGGTTATCTCGCGTCCCGGCACGGTTTCCGTGTTCGTATAGATCATTTGTCTGCTCATAACGCTGTTATATTAAACTTATTGCGCTCGAATTCGTTAATCCCTTACATCAAAGTGTTTGGATAATCTACGGCAACTAAACTAGAATTTTCATATGGCAAAGAAAAAGGGTGAGGGTGAACAAGAATCGACCGCGGTGACCAAGAGTTTAAGCGTACGCTGCCGGTATTGCGGGCAGAAGAACGCGGTCAAGGAAGGCTACAAGAACGACTCGGCGAATTGCGGTAAATGTAAACTGCCGCTGTCTAACGCGCCGCACAAAAAATACGCGGACCTGAGCAAACACGAATACATTCATCCGGCGGACAGCAAGGCTCTGGCGGCGCTGAAAGCGATTCCGGGCATCGATACTGCGTTAAAGAAGCTGCTTTCCGTCACCGGCGAATCGGCGATCCGCGTTACCTTTATGGCGAGCGCGGTTAAGGTCACGCCGAAGCAATGCCCCGATCTTTACGCCAAGCTGCAGATCGCCTGCACCACACTCGGCGTAGATATGCCGGACCTGTTCATTCAGCAGAATCCGCTCGTCAACGCATTCACCGGCGGAGTCGAAAAGCCGATCATCGTGCTTCATTCGGCACTGCTCGAACGCCTTAACGACGAAGAAACGCTCGCCGTCATTGCCCATGAGGTCGGCCATATTCACGCCGAACACGTTCTTTATCTGACGGCCGCGAGGCTGATGGAAGCGATCGCCAATCTTTCGGTCGCGAGGCTTATTCCGGGTTCCGAGATCATCAAATTCATCGTTTCCGCCGGTATTTCCAGTGCATTGCTTGCCTGGGCACGCCGGGCCGAGCTTTCGTGCGACCGCGCCGCGATGCTCGTCGTACAGAATCCGCACGTCGTTGGGCGAACGATGATGAAGCTCGCCGGCGGAACGCTTGCGTCGAAGATCGATTACGATCTGTTCCTCGAACAGGCCCGCGAATTCCAGAAGGATTACGACGAAAAGAAACTCGACAAGTTCTGGGCCGACATCATCAACGCCGGGCTTTCGCATCCGTTCCCGATCTGGCGCGTGTCCGAGATATTAAAATGGACCGAAAGCGGCGAATACGAAGCCGTGATGGCGAAGAATTAAGTCGATTGTCACCAGAACAGTGCTCCTGTGCAGATTCACCTTCGTACTTAAGTAGCCATACTTTAGAGTTAAGTAGCCGTACTTAAGAGTTATGTAGCCGCACTTCGGCGGGGCAATCTTTAAGTCAAATCCAAGGTCTCGGTTTAGATTATTCACAAAATGCTCAACAATTTCATATATCTTTGGTAAGAGGTCATGTTCCTTACGTGTCGGCTTCTGTCACATCTGGGTTATAATCACCCTATTATGAAGTTCAAGCTAATCATCGCCGGTGTTTTGATCGTTGCGGGCATTTCTGCGTGTGATGTGCAGAGCGGGATAACGAAGAAAGCGGTCGAGAAATACGAACCGACGCCGAAGCCTTCTGTTTCGCCGACGCTCGAACATCCGCCGATCAACCCGTCTGATGTTGTTCAAGTCGATACAAGCCAGCAGGGCGAAATGATATCGTTCAACAAGCCGAAGGAGACGCGGGCCGTTACCTGCGACAAATACAATCAGGTGATGGTGAATAATTCCGACAACGTGATCACCATCAAAGGCGCGTGCAGCCAGATAATGGTCAACGGCGACCGCAATGACATTACTACCGAAGCAACTATGAGCGTGGTTTTCAACGGAGTCGAGAACAAGGTGAAATATTCCAAATACGGAAACGGCAAACGGCCCAACATCACCGACAACAAAGCCGGAAACACCACCGAGAAGACAGCCGTCGCACCGACGAAGAATTAATTAGGCATCAAATACTCGAAAAGAAAAGGTTGGTATGAGACGAATCTCAACCAACCTTTTTGGCTATAAGTATCGACCGAATAGGTAAACGGTGTGGGAGACCTTTTACCCGTTCAACAAGACTTCGAAAATCCCAGCATTATGGGAGAACACTTTCTATTTACCCTTGGTGGGGCTGGTATCTTTCGGAACCTATGCGAAGATCATATACACATGTTTGCGGCAGTTCAGTGCGTTGGCACACGTAATGAAAGATTTATTTTCGGCGAAGATCAACCGGATGACAGGAGCGGTGTTCGTGCGTAGAATAAAGCAATGAGCTACACGAACGGGAATGGTAATGGCAACGGGCACGCGCCCAAGCCTAAGAATGTGCTCGGCGGCGAACTTAAAAGCTGCTGCACCGATCCGATGACCGGATTTTACCGCGACGGCTATTGCCGAACCGGCGTCGATGACACCGGCCGCCACACGGTCTGCATCGAAGCGACCGATGACTTTCTGGAGTTTTCGCGAGAAGTCGGCAACGATCTTTCAACCCCGATGCCGCAATATGCGTTTCCCGGTTTGAAGGCCGGAGACAAATGGTGCCTGTGCATGCTCCGCTGGCGCGAGGCACTGCAAGCCGGAATGGCTCCACGGGTTTATTTGGACGCAACCCACGAAGCGGCCCTTACAGTCGTCTCGCTCGAAGATCTAAAGAAGCACGCAGTGGAATAGTTTGGAGTACCGTCTTTAGGCGGCTCGTGTTTGTTAAATACCGGCTGAAGCCGGAAATCCAAACATATGACGACGATCGAACATCTTCGACATCTTTATGCTTATAACGATTGGGCGAATCGACGGATCGTGGTCGCGTTAAAGGATTCCCCTTCTGAGCGAAGTGTGGAAATACTCGCGCACTTGCTGATCACCGAAAAAGAATATTATGAACGGCTTTACGGCAAGAATTCAACCGGTTTCGATTTTTGGCCAGAGCTTACGTTGGAAGATTGCGGCACGCTCGCACGCGAATCCGCCGAAGATTACGAACAGTTGTTGCGAAGATTTGACGATGAAGGCTTAGATATCCGTGCAAATTACCACTCCAGCGAAGGGATCCCGTACGAAAACACCTTCCGCGAACTACTGACACACGTCCTAACACATTCGTCGATACACCGCGGTAACATCATTCTCAAACTCCGCGAAGCAGGCTCCACCCCGCCGAAGATCGATTACATCATCTACCTGCGTGAAACGAAATATATTTAGAGTATTATTGTTGAAATACCTCGACAATTTCGCCTTGTCCGATCTTAGCCAATTTGCGACGAACGCGATCGAGCATTTCAACGTGAGTAACAAGTCGATTGTTGTGAGCCCGAAGAACCAGAATAGAAATCTTGCGGCCAGAAAGATTTTGCTGAGCTTCTATATTGGAGTCTGCGGTCAAAAGAACTTCGAAGCCTTCCGATTCAGCTAATGAAAGTAATTCACCGTTAGAAACATCTGACCAACTCATCTCTTGCGTGGTCGAACAATCGAACTCGGTCAAGTAATTTTTGAGACGTCGGTCAAGGTTGTGATCAAGTAGGATCTTCAATGTGAGCCAACTTCCTTCACGAGAGATTCCTCAGCCATTTTGAGCACTGCTATAGCCTGTTCGCGGGTGACTGGAGGGAAACCTTCTAAAAAGTCTTCCAGCGTGTCACCTCCCTCAAGATAATCAAATAGATTCTTGATCGGAACACGGGTCCCCGAAAACACCGGAGCGCCGCTGACTTTGTTAGGGTCGATCTCGATATAGGAATTGCTCACATATTCATATTAGCGCGACTCGTTCAAGGAATCTACATATTCCGTTATTTGCGTCTCAGCCCCATTAAGTTAAAATCCTCTATCGCATGCAAGAGCAGACCGAGCAATACACTTTCGACTTTCTTAACGAAACTGCCGAGATAACCGCCGAATCGAGCGACGAGTTGCAGATAAAGCTCGGGCAGTTCGCGGGGCCGCTTGATCTGTTGCTGTACTTGATCCGACAGGAACAGGCGAACATCTTTGACATACCGATCGCGACGATCACGGACGAATATGTGAAATACATCCGGCTGATGAAAAAGCTGGATATTGCCGTCGCGGCTGACTTTTTGGTGATGGCGGCACAGCTCATCGAGATCAAATCGCGAATGCTGCTGCCCCGCGATCCAAATGTTGACGAGGACGAGGAGATCGAAGATCCGCGTAAGGAACTCGTCGATCGGCTGCTCGAATACGAAAAATTCAAATCTGCCGCGCAGATGCTTTACGAGCGATCGACGATCGAACGAGCCGTTTTTCAGCGTGGGAAGATCGAATCGGACGAAAACAATGCAGAGATCAGCGCGACGGTTTTTGATCTTATAACGGTCTTTCAGAAGATCGTCGTCCGGCAGAAGGACGAGATCCAGATGGAGATCGCCCGCGAGGAAGTTTCGCTTTCGGATATGATCAAAATGCTGAGAAAACGCATCTTTGAGGAAAACGAGCTGAGCCTCTTGGCGTTCTTTGAGGAAATGCACAATCGACGCGAGCTGGTGACGGCGTTCGTCGCCGTGCTCGAGATCGTAAGGACAGAAAGCGTTAAGCTTGTTCAAAAGGCAACGTTCGACGATATTATTTTGAGGAAAGTTTAGAGGTTTGCTCTGATGACCGATACAGAAACCCAACCAACAGAAACGGCCGCCCGAAGCACATCGGAATTGGTGGCTGTGATCGAAGCGTTGATCTTCGTCGCCGACGAGCCGATAACGGTCAGGACGCTGTCCGAAGTTTTGGGCGAGGATAGAGAGAGCGTTCAGGTCGCGGTGGACGCGCTTCGTGACGAATACGAGAATCGCGAAAGTGGTTTGCAGATTCGCGAGATCGGCGGCGGTTGGCAGATCGCGACGCGGACGGAATTGCACGATAGCGTTCGCACGTTCTTGAAGACAAAACCTTCGGCGAAACTATCTCTTGCGTCGCTCGAAACGCTTTCGGTTATTGCGTATAAACAACCGGTAACGATTCCGGAAATATTGGAAATTCGCGGTGTTCAATCGGCGTCGGCGATCAAGACATTGCTCGAAAAGCGGCTTATAGTAACAAAAGGGCACAAAGAAACCGTTGGCCACCCGATGCAGTACGGCACGTCGAAAGAGTTTCTGATCCATTTTGGTCTGAAAGACCTGACGGAACTGCCGAGCATCGAAGACTTTGAAGATCTGGTTAAATAGAGTCGCATGCCTGGTGGCTAATTTATGCAGGAAAGATTACAAAAACTTATCGCTCAGGCAGGAATTGCTTCGCGGCGGGCAGCCGAGCAGATGATCCTTGATGGCGAGGTGACGTTGAATGGCGAGATCGTTTCTGAGCTTGGAACGAAAGCAGATCCCGAAAAAGATCACATAAAAGTTCGCGGGAAGCTGATCAACAAGCTGCTCGAAAGGCGCGAACACGTTTATATTCTCGTCAATAAACCGAAAGGTTATCTATCTAGCGCGGCCGATCCCGAAGGGCGAAAGCTTGTCGTCGATCTGGTCAAAGGCTTTGGCCGGTTGCATCCGGTCGGTCGGCTTGATTACAACACCGAAGGTTTGATCATTCTCACGAACGATGGCGATTTTACGAATTATGTCGCGGCGTCGAAAAAGATCCCGAAGATCTATGTCGTCAAAACGAAAGGCTTGCCGCCCGAAGTTGCGATCCGCAAACTGAGCCGCGGAGTTCGGCTTGATGATGGCTTCAAGACCGCTCCGGCGGAGATTAAACCTTTGCAAGGTACGGAAAAAAACGGCTGGTATGAAGTGACGTTGTACGAAGGCCACAATCAGCAGATACGGAAGATGTTTGATTCGATCGGCCATTCGGTCGTAAAACTTCGCCGTGCCGTGATCGGAAATATCGGTGATTATGATCTGCCTGTTGGCACGTTTCGTAAGCTGAACGAAGATGAAGTGAAATCGTTGATGCCGAAAAAGAATTAACCGATCAGTGCCCGATGCTCGACCAGCAGGCATCTGTCCTGCACAACTTTAATTCCCGCCCGTGCAAAGGCTTCGGCCGCTTCGTCGTTTACGATCCCTAATTGAAACCATACCGAATTCGGCTTCGCCGCGATGATCTCATCGACGTGTTGAGTAATATCGTTCGGTCGCCGAAATACGTTGACCATGTCGACCGGTTCGGAAATTTCAGATAAGTTGCGATAGACCTTTTCACCCAGTATCTCCTCTACATCCGGATAGTAAACCGGTACGGGAATGACCTTATAACCCTTTTCCTGCATAAACTTCGGCACATAGAATGCCGGCTGCAGTGCATGCGATTCCGGCTTGATGCCAAGAACTGCGATCGTTTTGGTGTCCTGTAAAAGCTGCGTGATCTGCTCGTTAGTTTGTAGAATATTTTCTTGCCAATTCATCTTGATTTGAGTTTAGCCGCCGAGCCCGCACTCACCAAAAGCCGCCCAATTTTTCCGTTGCTAAAGTTGAGCCTCTGCGGCTGTTATGGCAAGATAACAATTATTTATACATTATGAATTTCGAACTTAACGAAGAACAAGTACAGATCAAATATTCGATCCGCGAATTCGCCGAAAGCGAAATTCTGCCGAATGTAATGGAATGGGACGAGTCACAGCATTTCCCGTTAGAACTCCGGCCGAAGCTCGCCGAACTAGGTTTGATGGGGATCATATTTCCTGAGGAATATGGCGGAGCGGGAATGGGCTATGTCGAATATGCAACAATAATCGAGGAGATAGCCCGTGTATGCGGCTCGGTCGGGCTGTCGGTCGCCGCCCACAATTCGCTCTGCTCAAACCACATCTACACCTTTGGTAACGAAGCGCAGAAGCAGAGATATTTGGTGCCGCTTGCACAGGGCGAATCGTTCGGAGCGTGGGGATTGACCGAATCGCAAGCAGGTTCCGATGCGTCGGGCACGAGGACGACCGCGATCCGGTCGAACGGCGGTTGGAAGGTCAACGGTTCGAAGAATTTTATTACACACGCCATCGCGTGCAACACGCTGGTAGCTGTCGCCGTTTCGGATAAAGAGAAGGGCAATCGTGGAATTTCGGCTTTCATCTTTGATAAATCAATGGAAGGGTTTCGCTCGGACAAGAAAGAGAACAAGCTCGGCATGCGAGCTTCGGAAACGGCGTCGGTCGTTTTTGAAGACTGCTATGTGCCCGATGAAAATCGTCTTGGAAATGAAGGCGAAGGGTTTTTGCAAGCGATGAAGATCCTTGATGGCGGCCGAATTTCGATCGCGGCACTTTCGGTCGGAATTGCACAAGGTGCGTACGAAGCTGCTGTTAAATATGCGCAAGAGCGTCATCAGTTTGGGAAAGCCATCGCGGAATTTCAAGCGATCCAGTTCAAGCTTGCCGACATGGCGACGCAGATCGAATGTGCGAGACTCCTCACGCAGCAGGCAGCGGCCACGAAAGACGCGGGCAAGCCGGTGACGCAGCAATCGGCGATGGCGAAGCTTTACGCGTCCGAGGTCGCGGTTCGCGTTTCGGAGGAATCAGTTCAGATCCACGGAGGTTACGGCTACACAAAAGATTATCCGGCGGAGAAATATTGGCGTGATTCAAAACTCTGCACCATTGGCGAAGGCACAAGTGAGATCCAGCGAATGGTAATCGCCAAGCACTTATTGAAAAGGTAGTTAAAAACGGTTATTTTTTAGGTCAATGTTTCGCAAGATCGCAATCGGCGTCTTTTCGACCGCGATAACCGCTCTGTTCTTATCTGCCAATGGATGCGATTCGGGTGGTAGTGGGGTCGATCCTGTCACCAAAGACGCTCAAGCCGCCTCTCAGATCTCACAGATATCTACATCTATCAGAAATCGAAAAGCGATCTCAACGGAAGAATTTGCGGCTTTGAAACAATTGCATGACCGCTTCCCGAGATCAGACCTGGTTCGTCGGACTTATTTTGAAGCTCTGATCGTTAGGGGCGACGTCGGATCGCTTGAGAAAGTCTTGACAGAGAGATCTATTGCCGCTCTTTCGCAAAAGGCAAAGCTCGATCTTGCGAAGATCTTCAAATCGAATGGTAAATACGCCGAATGCATAGATATTCTGCTTCCGCTTGCAGAAAAGGATCCCGAAAATTCTGAGATAGTTGGCCTTCTTGGCGTTTCATATTTCCATCTGGACGAACCGGAAAAAGCAGCTCCATTCTTTGATCGCGTATGGCCCCGTCTTGTGGCGGACAAGAGGTTTGAAGAGATCACAATACGTGGCCTGATCCATTTTCGAAATAATGACCTTACCAGGGCTTTAGAGGTGTTGAAACTCTCTCGGGAAATAAACCCCGATCAGGTTGCAGTTAATAATGCACTTAGTCGAATTTATGCGCGTTTAGGCGATAAGGAAAAGGCCGACTCATTTCGAAGAATAACGGTCGCTGCTCAAGATTCGGCAGTGTCAGAGTTGAATCGAGCCAGCCGCAACGTTGAGAACATCATTGAATTAGAGAACGAATGGAAAAATAAGAACTTTAGTCGCGTGATCGAATTGTCCAGGCTGCTGCTGCCGGGATCGTCACCTGATCAGCGTACGATCCTATATCAGTATATTCTTGAAGCCGGACGAGCTAACGGCGACACTGCGGCCGCAAAAGAGGCCATGAACGAACTGCAGAATCTCCAAAAACGATGAACCATGGAACGACCACGCTCTTATTTATCTTTTTAGTTTTATCGTGCGCTTGCGGTCCGGCCGTTCCCAACTCGACAATGACAGACAAGGCTGGCATTACATTCAGCGATGCTACCGAATCGAGCTCCATTCGTTTCGAGCATATCCCAACTCGTACCGAGAACAAGCTATTGCCCGAGATAATGGGCAGCGGGGTCGCAATTTCGGATTTTGATCGTGATGGTTCGCCCGACGTTATCCTTGTCAACAGCGGCAGCGTAAGATCGAAACAAAGACCATCGAACGCTGCGGACCACTTTTATTTGAATGACGGCAAAGGCAATTTTCGAAATGCCTCAGAAGAATGGAATTTTCGCGGACATGGTTACGGGCAGGGAGTTGCTGTTGGCGATGTTGACAGTGACGGTTGGACCGATGTTCTCTTAACAAATTTTCAAGGTTCGTTGATTCTATTAAAAAACACGGGTTCTGGCTTTCTAGATGTTTCTGATGGTTCCGGTCTTTCGAAGAATAACGAATGGATCACGAGCGCAGGTTTTTTCGACGCCGACAAAGATGGGGATCTAGATGTCTATCTTGTTGGATACGTGGCGTTTACGCCGGAGAATCCACGCCGTGTTTATCGAAATCGAATGTTGATCTATTCAACTCCCATTTATTATCAGCCCACGGGAGACCGGTTGATGCTCAACAATGGTTCGGGCAAATTTACGGACGCGACTGAAGCCGCGGGTATTGCGTCGGCGAAACACAACGGGCTTGCTCTCGCGATCGCTGATATCGATAAAGATGGCGACGAAGACATTTATGTCGCGAATGATACGGATGCAAATCTGCTTTGGATAAACGAAAACGGTAAATTTCGCGACGTTGCTCAGCTCGCGGGTGTTTCCTATGACGAGGCCGGCCGCGAAGAAGGTTCGATGGGTGCCGACGTCACCGATTCGAATGGGGATGGTCTGTTGGACATCGTTGTCACGAACTTCCAGGCGGAATCAACGGCACTTTACATTCAGACCGAACCGATGCTTTTCAAGGAGATTTCGGATGCGGTCGGGATCGGGCAGTCCGCAAGGCAAAGACTCAAGTTTGGGGTCGATTTTTTTGACGCGGACAACGACGGTGATGAAGACCTGCTTGTTGCAAATGGCCATATCGAAGATACGGTCGAACAAAACTCAGACTCTGTAAAGTTCGCTCAACCAAACACATTTTATGAAGCAGTGGGCAATGGGCAATTCCGTGATATTTCAATGTCCGCGGGCAACGCTCTAGCGGACGTCCAGGTCAGTCGTGGTCTCGCGACCGGCGATTTGAACGGTGATGGGCTGCTTGATTTTGTTATTAATAACAATGGCGGCACAGCACAGGTCGCGTTCAACTCAACTGGATCGAAAGGTAATTTCGTGGTTCTTTGGCTTGAAGGCAAGAAATCAAACCGAACTGCGATCGGCGCTCGTGTCGTCGCGAAGATGGGCGATCGGACTATCGAACGGCAAGTGATGGGAGCCCAAAGTTATCTATCGGTCAGCGACTTTCGATTGCATTTTGGGCTTGGGCCTGCTGATACGATCGACGAATTGAAGATCTATTGGCCAGGCGGAGAACAGCAAACGATAGAAAATATCGCTGGCAACAAGTTTTATTACGTTCGTCAGGGTGCCGAAACCGTCAACTTCGTTCCGGGCGAAAAACGGATCGAGCCTTAAATTCCAGATCTAATATGTTTAGAGTGAGCCGACCAGCAATAACCGTCCGCTTTTTTGGTTTCGCGATCATCGCGATCACCGCAGCGTGCGGTTCGCAGTTACCATCGCTGGATTCCGCGGATCATAATTTTGCACTCCGTGCATTTTTCGTTGGCCTGGCAGCAGCGGAGGTTGGTGACGACCAGCGTGCCGGTCTTGAACTGAAAAAGACAGTTGAACTTGCACCGGGCGAGCCTGCCGCATGGAACAACTTGGGTGTCTTGCAGCTACGTCAACGTGATCTGGAAAATGCTTCCAAGTCACTTGAAACAGCCGGCAACCTTGCGCCGAATAATTCGAAGATCATACTAAATAGGTCCTTGGTCGCCGGTCAGATCGGAAACGCAGATCGAGCAATCGAATTGCTTAACCGTGCGGTCGAACTCGATCCGGCAAATTTGCAAGCGCGCTATTTGATCGCCATGGAATTTGAACGGCGTTCGAACGATGCCGATGCTTTTTCGCAGTATGCGACGATCAGCTTAGCCTTACCAGATAATGTCGGCGCCGCCATTGAGACCGGTAGAACTGCCGCAAAACTCGGAAAAACTGATGAACTGACCGCATCGATTGCCGTGATCGAGAAAAGTTCGAATAAGTTTCCAGTGGCCGCAAACGAACAGCTTACTGCGCTCAAGACGGCAGTCAGCTCTTCCGATTCTCGAAAGGTGACAACCCAGATCTCCTACCTCAGAAACACTCTTCTGTCAGAGCAGTGGTTTCGTAACGATATTGCCGAGTTCAAACCGTCCGACACGTCGATCGGAACATTGATCCGTCGCCCGATAGTCATTCCTGCTCCTGAGTTCAAAGTTGCCGCACCGGACACAGGATTAACTTTTAAGCCAAAGCCGGTAGGGGCGGCTCAAGGTACTGGGTTTTCTGCGTTTTATTTTGACGGCGACTCTCAACCCATTGCCGTCTCATCCGGGGAGCGAGACATAACTCGAGGCGAGTATCCTTCTTTTTTTGGAATTACAAGAGATCAGATCGCAACAATAGACTTCGATTACGATTTCAAGAATGATCTCGCGACCGCAACTTCGAAAGGCTTCAAACTTTTTCGACAGATCGCGGAACGTCGTTTTGACGATGTAACCGCGAGCACCAAACTTGGCTCAGAGATCACTTCGCAAGAATATGCTGGAATATGGGCGGCCGATGTCGAACATGATGGAGATCTCGATTTGGTACTTGCTCCGTTGGCGGGAAGGATAGTGGTCGCCCGGAACAACGCCGACGGCTCTTTTACTGCGATTTCCCCTTTTCTAGGGGTTGAAACTGTCCGGGACTTTGCTTATGCAGACCTCGATGAAGATGGTGATTCCGATGCCGTGTTTGTCGATCACAAAAACACGATAAGCATCTTTGCGAACGAGCGAGGCGGATCATTTGAGCTGCTTCCTATATCTGAGTTTACCGATGTAAGGGCGATAGCTGTAGCCGACGCAAACGGCGATGGCAGACTAGATCTGGTAGCCAAACGAGACATCGGGGTTTTCGTTATTCAATTGGAGGCGGACGGTAAGCTGAAGGGAGCGCAGAAGATAACTGATCTAGACACAAATGTCTGTCGTTCATTTTGCGGCATCGATGTGGCCGATCTAGACAACAATGGAGCGAACGACATTGTCATAATGGGCGATATTGGCACCAACATTCTTCTTGCTGATGGAACCGGATTCACAGCGATTCCTTTTGATTCTGAGGACCGTGTTCGCGATGTCGCAGACGTGAATGGCGACGGGCGTCTCGACCTTATTGGCTCAGATGACGACGGAACGGCATCCGTTTTTGAAAACAAGGGAACGAAGAACTATCACTGGCAGACCGTTCGTCCGCGGGCTGCGAAAACCGAGGGCGACCAGCGCGTGAATTCGTTCGGTATTGGCGGCGAGATCGAGATCCGGGCGGGATTGAAGGTACAGAAGCAGATCATCGCATCGCCTCAGGTTCACTTTGGATTAGGCGAGCAGCCAACTACTGACGTTCTTCGGGTCGTCTGGGCGAACGGCTACGTTCAGGCGGAGTTCGACATTCAGAGTGATCAATCGGTCGCCGCTGAACAAAGATTAAAGGGATCGTGCCCGCATCTTTTCGCATGGAATGGCGAAAAATTTGCACTAGTTAAAGACGCTCCGCCATGGAGCCCGGCACTCGGACTGAAGATAAACGCTCAAGACACGTACGGCGTACTCCAAACGGAAGAATGGTTCAAGATCCCCGGCGATGCCTTAAGACCTCGCAACGGCTCATACGAACTGCGAATCACTGGCGAATACTGGGAAACCTTTTATCTTGATAACTACAAACTCCTCGTGGTCGATCACCCTGAGTACACCGAGGTTTTCACCGATGAACGGTTCGCGGTTCCTCTGCCCCCGCTTGCGGTTTTTTCGACCGAAACATTGCAGCCTTTCAGTTCGGCGATCGATCACAACGGCCGTGACGTTCTACAAGACATTGAAGCACTCGATGAGAAGTATCTCGACGGCATCAAGCGAGGCCGTTTTCAAGGAGTTGCCGAAGATCATTGGATCGACCTCTATCTGCCGAAAGATGCACCGTCGGATAAAAAGTTATGGTTGGTCGCTGACGGATGGATTCATCCAACCGATGCCTCTATAAATGTGCAGCGCGGACAAGGAACTCCGGTTCCCCCAAAGAGTTTGACTCTCGAAATACAGAAGCCGAATGGAACCTGGAAAGTAGCTAAAGAGAATCTCGGGTTTCCTGCCGGGAAGATGAAAACTATACTGATCGATCTTGAGGGTGTTTTTCCCGCCGGCACGATCGGACGAAAGATTCGTTTGCGAACGGAGATGGAGATCTTTTGGGACCGCTTAACTTGGGCGGCCGATATTCCCGCTCCGGATATATCGAAGGAGACAATCGACCTCGCATCCGCGGAACTTCGCTATCGAGGATTTTCAATTATTGAGAAAGCAAACGATTCATCCCCAGAGAAACCAGATTACGACCGCATTCTCACGACATCACAACGCTGGCGCGATCTCCTCGGTTATTACACGCGTTTTGGCGACGTGAAAGAGCTGCTTTCGGGCGTTGATGGCAGAATGGTGCTAATGAACGCCGGCGACGAATTGGTTCTGAAGTTTCCGGCGTTGCCCGATGTTAAGACGGGATGGAAACGCGATTTCGTAATTGTCGGCAATGGCTGGATAAAGGACGGCGACCTGAATTCGGTATTCTCGAAAACTGTGTTGCCGCTGCCGATGCATGAGAATAACGATTACAGCAGGCAGCCGGGCCGGCTTGAGGCTGACCCTGTTTACCGCAGATTTAAGAAAGACTGGTTAGACTTTCACACGAGATACGTCGGTTCGGAAGGTTTCGCAAATGCGGCGCGACGATCGCGTTAGATCACATGAAAAATATTGGCCGAATACTCGTTTTCGTTCTATTCCTGGCACTGCTAGCGGTACCGTTTGTTATTCGCCGCTTTGACCGGGTCGAAACCCGATCCGTTGCCAGGTCGGAAGCCCTCGACCGGTATGGATTCCATTTCGAAGAAGTAGGAAAGTCCGCCGGCGTTAATTTCCAACACAGTTCGCCAAAACTCGATCCAAAGATCAGCCATATTCTGCCGATCATCGCATCGATGGGCGCAGGCGTGTCGATCACCGACTTTAACCGCGACGGTTGGAACGACATCTACCTGACAAATAGCGGAGAGAACAGCCTGAACGCTTTTTACCGAAACAACAAGGACGGAACATTTACCGATATCGCGGGCGACCTCGGCATTGCCGACATCAACCGAACGGAAACTGGCGTATCAATGGGAGCGGTTTGGGGCGATCATAATAACGATGGTTTCGAAGACCTTCTTGTTTATAAATGGGGAAGAACGGAGCTGTATCGAAGTGAACAAGGCAGGCAATTCGTTCGTGTAGAAGAAGCCAATTTGCCTGCTTGGGCGAACATTAACACAGCGATCTGGCTCGATTACGATCGCGACGGCCTACTCGATATTTTTCTCGGCGGTTATTTTCGCGAAGATCTTAACCTATGGCAATTGCAAGACACCGCTATAATGCCGGAAAGCTTTGAATACGCACAAAACGGTGGGCGCAAATACCTATTTCGGAATCTGGGAAACAACAGTTTTGAGGACGTGACATCTAAAGTAGGGATCGACAGCAATCGTTGGGCTTTAGCTGCCGGAGCGGCCGATCTAAACGGCGACGGCTTTACTGACCTTTTCGTAGCAAACGATTATGCGGTATCGGAACTCTATTTTAACAAGGGTGGCGAGCGGTTCGAAGAGGTCGGAACGCAAACCGGCGTCGGCTTTTCGCCGAAAAGCGGAATGAACGTCGCGTTCGGGGATGTGTTGAATAATGGAAGTCTTTCGATGTATGTTTCAAACATTTCCGAGGAAGGGATCTTGCTTCAGGGCAACAATCTTTGGATGCCCAAACTTGGAACGAAGGGAGCAGATCTGAAATATGAAAATCAGGCTAACAACTTTGGTGTCGAGCTCGGCGGCTGGAGCTGGGGCTCTCAGTTCGGCGACCTGAATAACGACGGCTACCAGGATATCTTTTTGACCAATGGATATATTTCTGCAGAACGCAATCAAAGTTACTGGTATGATTATTCCAAAGTAACCGTCGGTCATAATCAGATCATTGGCGACGCCGCCAATTGGCCGGCTCTTGATGGACGAAGCCTTGCGGGTTTCCAGCAGAAACGTGTTTGGCTCAACGATGGCTCGGGCAGATTCAATGAGGTAGCTCTCGCAGTCGGGGTGAAAGAATCGTTCGACGGTCGAGCTGTTGCCATGGCGGATCTTTGGAACCGTGGAGTTCTTGATGTTGTCGTCGCGAATCAGAACGGACCTGCATTGATCTATAAGAATATTTCGAGCGGTACCAACAATTGGATCGGGTTCGATCTTTCAAGCGCAAATTCCAGTCCGATCGGTGCCCAGGTCACCGTAAATTGGAACGGCCAGAAACAGGTACAGGTCATTGGCGGTGGCATCGGGTTTTGTTCTCAGAATCAGCGAAGACTTCATTTCGGACTCGGTCGCAAAAATCAGGTCGATTCCGTTGAGATCGTTTGGCCATCGGGTAATCGGCTGAATTTTGCCGATATTGAGATAAACACAGTGCACGCTATTCCGGAAAACCAAAAATGAGTGCGATCATTACCGAAATCGAGTCACCGCAGATTCAAAATGGCGGCCTCGCAAAAACGACTTGGGGCATAGATTCGCGCTTTATTGCGCCGATACTGATCACGTTAATTCTACTGGTTGGCCAATGGTCGTTTGGAATACTTGAGAGTTATCCGCAGACGCTCACAGCGATCGCCGTATGTATATGCGCTGAGATCGTTCTTTCATACATGATCATTGGCAAGTTTCCGCATCTTGCAAGCGCTTATATTTCGGGGATCAGCGCCGGCATTCTGATTCGATCACCCGAGTTTTGGCCGTTCGCATTGTGCGGTGCGATCGCGATCACATCGAAATACGTACTTCGCGTCAAAGACCGTCATCTTTGGAATCCGACAAATTTTGCCGTGAGTTTTATGCTCTTCACCGCGCCGTTTGCGGTTGCCAGTTTGTCTATTCAGTGGGGCAATAATCTGTACGCGATGATGGTCATCTGGTTGCTTGGCTCCATCATCATCTATAAATTAGGGCGATTTCATATAACCCTAACGTACGTTTGTGCATTTTTGCTGTTTAGCCTGCTAAGAAGCGGATTTACTGGCGATTCGTTTCTCGCCGAGGTTGCACCGATAACCGGGCCGATGTATCAGCTGTTCATTTTCTTTATGATCACGGATCCGAAAACGACGGTTCGGTCGTCGAAGAAACATCAGATGATCGTTGTCTTTTTCGTTGCTTTCGCCGAAGCCATTTTAAGGCTCGCCGAAGTTGTGCACGCGCCGTACTATGCGTTATTCATCGTTGGTCCTATTGCAAATCTGATCGACATTTATTGGCTTTCCGCTCAGACACAGCCGGAAGCGGCAGCGTAACGGCCCAAGACCAAAACTTATGAAACGTATATCGTTTCATGTTGCGTCAGTGCAACGGATGCGCTATATTCCTTATTCTAAATTTCAAATAAAGGAGTAGTTTTATGAGTACCAGCACAGTTGCACTTTCAAACAACATTAGTTCGGCCTTGATCGCGGAGATGCAGCAGGAGGCAGATGTTGCCCGCAAATGTCTTGAACGAGTTCCCGCTGACAAATTTGGCTGGACTCCGCATGAAAAATCAATGGCGTTCGGCAAACTCGCAGTTCACATCGCTGAAATGTTCAGTTGGACGGCGGTAACTTTACAGCAGTCAGAACTGGATTTTGCCAAGTTTGATTACAAGCCTCCCGAACCATCGACAAACGAAGAGCTTTTGGAATTTTTCGACAAGAATGTTGCCGAGGCGATGGACGTTCTTCGCAACACCGCCGATGAAACCTATATGGAAGATTGGACCATGCGGAACGGCGAACAGGTCTATTTCACAATGCCAAAGATCACCACAATGCGTTCGTTCGTGTTGAATCATATAATTCATCACCGCGGCCAGCTTTCGGTCTATCTCCGGTTGAACGACATCGCGGTCCCGTCGATCTATGGGCCTTCGGCCGATGAAGGGCAGATGTAATTGGGTCGGATCGTAGGGTCAAGAATGGCGGGTCGAATGGCCTGCCATTTTTAGTTTGCGGAGCGAAAATGCGAAAATGTGGTTTAGTCAATTAAGCCGATGGCGAATAAAGAATTTATTGAAAAACTATTTACCGGTGATACGCGGACGATCGCCCGCGCGATCACGCATGTTGAAAGCGGCTCGGCTGAAGGTGTTGGGCTGATGAAGCAGATCTATCCGAAGACCGGCCGAACCCAGGTTATCGGAATTACGGGTTCGCCGGGCGCCGGGAAATCATCGCTCGTGGATAAGCTGGCGCTTCATTACAAAGACAAAGGCGAAAAAGTCGGCATTGTTTGCATCGATCCATCGAGTCCTTTTTCGGGCGGTGCGATCCTTGGCGACCGCATTCGAATGTCTACGCTTGGGCTTGATAAGAATATTTTTATTCGTTCGATGGCTACGCGAGGGAATCTAGGCGGACTGTCTCGTGCTACCGTTGACGCGGTCGCGATCCTTGACGCTGCCGGATTCGATAAGGTGATCGTTGAAACCGTCGGGGTTGGGCAGGACGAAGTTGAGATCGTGAAAACCGCGGACATTTCGGTTGTCGTACTTGTGCCCGGAATGGGCGACGACATTCAGGCGATAAAGGCCGGAATAATGGAGATCGGCGACGTTTTTGTGATCAACAAGGCCGATCGCGAGGGCGTTCTGAGGACACAGAAAGAGCTTGAAGCACTTCTATCGCTTGCTCATCGGCCTGACATGTGGAATCCGCCGATCGTCAAAACGGTCGCGACCGAATCGAAAGGAATTGAAGATCTTGCGGCATCAATTAAAAGCTTTGCCGAGTTTAGCTTGGAGAATCAGGGTGCCGGAACGGTGAGAAAGACGGCGATCGCGAAATGGCGGCTCTTGGAACTTCTTCAGGAACGGTTATTAACAGATCTCCTGAAAAAGAACGGAAACGATGAAAGATTGGACCATTTGGCCGAGGCGATCGCAGAAAAGTCAACCGATCCATACACCGCAGTCGAGGAACTGGTCACAAGAATATGAAGATCAACCATTTAGGAATCGCAACCAGGGGAATTGCCGAGGCATTGGTTTTTTGGGAGGACGCACTTGGACTGGAAAACGTTCACACGGAAGTCGTCGAGGATCAGAAGGTCCGTGTCGCGATGCTTCCGATAGGTGAAAGCCGTGTCGAATTGCTCGAACCTACGAGCGAAGATTCACCGATTACCAAGTTTCTGGAGAAACGTGGTGGGGGAATTCATCACATTGCGGTCGAAGTTGAAGACATCCATGCATCGCTCAAACGGTTGAAAGAAAAGGGGTTTCAGCTTATCGATGAAGCTCCCCGAGTTGGGGCCGAAAACTGTTTGGTCGCATTTGTCCATCCGAAAGCCTCCGGCGGCGTACTTCTCGAATTGGTGCAAACTCAGAATGAGGCGGTCGCATCCTAGTTGTTTGCTGGGCGTTCTGTTATATTTATCGTTTGATTTTCAGTCACGATTTAGATTTGAAAAAGTGAGGACTTGAGTTTTGAGCAATTTAGTAAAGGGCCTGATCTTGTTGGTGGTAATTCTTGGTATCGGTGTCGGGTTGGTTTTCTGGAAACAGAACGTCGGCCACACGGCTACCGACCTGAGCGGCATAACGAAGGAAGAGATCGAACTTCTTCTTGGTGATCTGTCGAAGGACAATCCGGCGTTTTTAAAGAGGTTCGCGGATAATCCGGAGATGAAGAAAGAACAGCTCGACAATCTTCGGGAACTCTTCGCCCTTGCAAGCGGTGCACGTTCTGAGGGATTAACAAACGAACCGAATACCAAGCAGGAACTTGAGAACATTCGCTCTCAGGTGATCGCCGTAAATTACGACCGAGAGATCAATAAAGACAAGGGGCCAATGCCGCCGTTTGGTTTTATAGATGAAGCTCGTGTAAATGCATTCTACGGGCAGGGCGAACAACCGGCACCTTCTTTCTTCGATAATCTAAAGGCAAAAATAGGTCTAGGTAAACGAGATAATGAACTTGAGTTTCAGCGATTCCTTGATTCAAAGGTCGCTTTGATGAAAGAACAGAATCCCGAAATGGCGGATCGCGAAATTTCGGAAGAGGAGAAAAAGCAGGCCCGTGATATTTTTGCGAAGATCGAGATCTACGAACAGGAATTTCAAGACAAGGTGGCGGCGGGGCAATTGGACAAAGTTTTCGCCCAAAAAGCAGAACTCCAGGTAAAGCTTCAACAGGCCCAGTTCCTTGCGCGTCTTTTTTCGGAAAAATCAAAAGAAAAGCTCAAGGTCACTGACGAAGAAGTTGCAGAGTACGTCGCGGCCAACCCGATCTACAGTGGAGCCGAGAAGCGTGTCAAGGCAGAAGAGATCCTTAATCGGGCTAAGGCCGGTGAAGATTTCGCAAAACTTGCGAACGAATTTTCGGAAGATCCGGGCAACAAAGATCCGAAAGGCGAGGCTCTTGGCGGATTCTATGGGAATAATACCAAGGGTAAAATGGTTCCGCAGTTCGAACAGGCTGCACTTGCTCTCGAACCCGGACAGATCACGCAGCAGCTTGTTGAAACAGATTATGGATTTCACATCATAAAGCTTGAGCGAAAAGGTGTTAATAAGACCGACGCCGGGAAGGAAGAAGAAACCTACGACGTACGGCATATTTTGATCTCGACAGCCGTAAAGGATCCGGATAACCCGATGGCTCGCGAAATGCCGGGCAAAATGCTGGCTCGCCAAAAGCTGGAAGAGAAAAAGCAGAAGGATATGATCGATGGGTTGATCGCAAAGAACGGTGTAAAGGTTCCGGAAGATTTCGACGTTCCGGTCGTAACCGATGCTCAGATCGAAGAAGCGATGAAGAAGCAGCGTGAGCAGATGGAGCAGATGCAAGGTCCGGGTGGACCGGATGGGCCTGACGGCCCTGGTGGTCCAGAAGGTGCTGCTCCGCCGCCACCTCCGCCAGCTGCGAAACCGGCTCAACCGAAGAAATAAAGCAATGGAGATCGGTGATTATCGGGTTGAAATAGTTCCCGACACTGAATTTAGGTTAGACGGAGGGGCGATGTTCGGAGTCGTCCCTCGCGTTTTGTGGGAACGTGTTTGTCCGCCGGATGAACTCAACCGGATCAAACAGCAGATGAACTGCGTCTTTATCGACACCGGCAAAGAAAAGATCCTGATCGAAACGGGCATCGGCGAAAAGTGGTCAGAGAAAGAAACGAAGATCTACGGTATATTTCGCGAAAAGCCTTTTCCCGAAACGCTGTTTGAGAAAACCGGACGCATGCCAGATGACATAACAATTGTCATAAACACACATCTGCACTTTGACCACGCCGGAGGAAACACAGTAAATAGTGAACAGCTGACAGTGGACAATGGTCAATCGGAAACGGGAATTTCCAGTTCTGCATATGCAGTTCCGCAATTTAGAAACGCTCGGTATCTCGTTTCCGCAAGCGAACTCGAACACGCTGAAAACCCACACGAACGCGACCGGGCAAGCTATTTGCATGAGAATTGGCGGCCGATGATCGAAACACATCAGCTCGAAGCGATGCCCGACGACTATGAACCCATTCCTGGACTAAAGCTTCAAACCATAGGCGGACATTCCGAAACAATGCAGACCTGGCGGCTCGACCGCGGCGGCAAAACGATGTACGGCTTTGCTGACCTAATTCCTACTCGTCACCACGTCCCGCTGCCGTGGATCATGAGCTACGACCTATACCCAACAGAGACTCTGGCGTTTAAGAAAGAGATGTTGCCGCAAGGGGTTAAAGAAGAATGGATGTGTCTTTTTTATCACGATTTTGACATGCCACTTTGCCGACTTGAGGAAGTCGATGGCAAAATCTTTGTTACGCCAGTTGGAGATGTAAATTGATGAAATCTATAAATATATTCTTTGTACTTGTCGTGTTGGTCGTCACTGCCCAATTCGGAATTGCCCAGTCGCAGCAACAGAAAGATCGTGACTCCTTTTTAAGCAACGCCAAGCTTTTGGAACAGCAACCCTTCAATAAAAATGCTCGCGACGCCCGTGAATGGGGCTTCAAATGGTTGATCGAGACTGATCAGGTTTCGGTTGTCCTTTGCAGCGAAACAATGTCTTTGATACCGGAGAAGAGAAACAAGTTCAAATCCGAATTGACGATGCAGTTCACATTTGGTCAGGCAGTTTTCAAACTCGAGGATAAGAAAGATGATGAAGCAGCGGCTCAGCTTGCCGGGATCGAAAGCATGCTCCGCACCTACGAAAAGATGTTGACCGAGAATGAAAAGGCACGGAACGCTGAGTTAGATGGATTGGTTGCAAAGCGGATTAGCGGTGAACTGAAAGCGATCGTTGATTCTAAGAAATGCGACAGCAAATCTAGCAAATAGGAAAGATGGAAAAAGTAAGAATCGGAATTATTGGCGGCAGTGGTTTGTACCAGATGCCGGAACTCGAAAACGTTCGCGAGCAGACGGTCGAGACGCCATTTGGCAGTCCGTCGGATGCTTTCATCATTGGCGAACTTGACGGCGTGACTGTTGCGTTCTTGCCTCGGCATGC
>JBGTKQ010000005.1:0-7676 GCA_041744555.1 Pyrinomonadaceae bacterium | reverse complement strand
GCTCCCATTCTAAGATATGTCGCCCACCACTCGCGAAATTCCGGATCGGTCGCCATTGATGGCGCACGTTCTTCGATCCCGACGGGTTTGCCCCAATCTTGCCGGACTACATCGTAGAACGACCGACGTTGTTGTTCATCGGGCGCCCAGGGGTACCCCTCATCTTGGATCCTTTTTGCATAAGTCCCAAACATGACCAAAGCCTTGGTCCGTTCCGGGTATGTCGCGGCGAAAAGCGAACACATCGGACCGCCTTCCGACACGCCGATCAATACAGCGCGTTTAGAATCGACGGCATCCATCACCGTGTGAACGTCTTCCATTCTCTGTTCGAGCGTCGGCAATTTGTCGTTCGGTACTCGGTCTGACAATCCTGTGCCGCGTTTATCGAAAAGAATGAGACGCGAAAATGACGCAAGCCGCGTCAAAAATGATGCAAAAAGGTGATGCTTCCAAAAATACTCGAGATGTGAGATCCATCCCATTACGAAAACGATGTCGACCGGTCCATTGCCGACGACCTGATACGCGATATTTACATCGCCGTTCTGGACATATTCAGTATCAGGGATCGGAAGGGCATCAACGATTCTCGGTATGTTCGATTCGACTGCGACGGTTGATGATGTATTGGAGGATGGCCTGATCGCATCCTGATAGCTTTTCGATACAGCAGCCGCGAACCGATAGCCCCGCTTAGGCACGGTTTCAATGAATGATCCTGAGTCGCCAAAAATTCGGCGAAGGATCGAAATATTCTGGGCAAGATTGTTTTCTTCGACAAAGCTATCAGACCAGATCGCCTGCATTAGTTCGTCCTTCGACAGCGCACGGCCGGCGTTATCGACCAGAACAAGCAATGTATCGAAAACTTTCGGCGGAAGCGGTATCGACCGTTCGCCGTCAAAGAATTGACGTTCGCGCGAATCGACGCGAAAACGCCCGAATTCATATACGGTCGCTTCAGGTATCTCCATCGAATCTTAAAACCGCCTCTTCATAACTTCTTCACGAAAGTATCACGAGTTCCTAAAGATAAATGTTCGCACCCAATTGTTTAATAGCATTACGGTAAACACGCCTCTAGAGCGTCAGATCGAAGTCGGATAAGAAACGCCAATATATTAACCGAAACGCGGGACTTACCGAAATACGATTCTTGGTAACTGCGGAGCATAGCGGACGATGTGCCCGCGATGATTGTCCATCAATGGAAAGGACACGAGTGAGAGATATTTTCGAAATGGAGGCTGCGAGATAAATGGCAAATGGGGAAACGATCGCGGAATTTCGAACGATAGAGGAAACCGACAATTATTGCAGCTCATGCCGAGGCCAATCGTCGTTTTTATCCATCGAAGAAACATGCCGATTCCTAAGGACCGATCGAGCGCGGGCATTACGGTTTATAACCTATTGCGAAATACATTTTCAAACCATGCTCAACGGAACTATCCGGGTATGTCTGACCTCGCTGCTACGCAAACACAAACTGCTTCGGCGGACACACGAACTTATCGAAATGACAAGGAAGGCAAAGAATTGTGAAGACGGAACCGCTAATTAGAAACCAAGTTTGGAGCAATTAAGACGAAGTTAGAATTAAGGAGATTTAAGGAGAAAACATATGAACAGTATCAAGAAAGCATTTTTCAGTGGCTTTACTATGGTCATCTTGTCCGTCTTAGTCAGCACTGGTGCTACTACAGCGGCACCAGTCGTTAGGCAAGGATCAGGAGCCAACACTGCGGCACTTCAAGCAATTATCGACCAGTTTCGTGCCGATCTGGGCGGCGGGAATAACGGAGTCGGTGGATCATTCAAAACGGGCCGGCGAGAGATCAATTGGGATGGTGTGCCAGATAGCTTCTCAGAGCCAAACAATTTTCCTCTCGATTTTTTCAACGTCAACAGCCCGAGAGGCGTCATTTTCAATGCGATCGAAGACGCGGCGGGTGCGGCATTAAATCAATTTGCCGTGAGTTCGACCACGGCCTCCGGCGTTCCGGTTCGTTTCGGAAACATCAACGCAAACTACACCAATATATTCACGACGTTCAGTACACAACGATTGTTTACGGTTCGAAGTACGCATTTGATGGAAGTGAATTTTGTGATTCCCGGAACGAACATTCCGGCAACAGTGAACGGTTTTGGAGTCATTTTTACCGACGTCGATTCTGCTACCGGTGGCAATCGATCTGTTATTCGTCTTTATGGGGTCGATGGTCGTCAACTTTCTGCGGCGTCGGCAGGCGTTCTCGACAACGGGCTATCATTTGTTGGCATCTCGTTTAGCGCGGGCGAACGTGTCGCAAGAGTAGTGATCGAATCCGGAAATGCTCCGTTAAGTTCGACGAATAACGATGGTGTCAACGGTGTCGATGTTGTCGCAATGGACGATTTCATCTACGGTGAGCCCCGTTCATCTCAATATCATCCCGGCGATTTTGATGGAGATGGTTTTGCAGATGCTGCAGTTTTTCGTCCAAGTTCGGGAACGTGGTTCATTACGAATAGCGGCAGCAACACCACCGATATATTTCAATTCGGTGCGAGCGGCGATCTTCCTCTGCATGGAGATTTCGACGGCGACAAACTTGCCGACCCGGCGATCTTCCGACCGAGCGATGGAGGTTGGTCGATCAGGCGAAGCTCTAACGGTACATTCATAACCCAAGCGTTCGGCACGGCCGGCGACAGGCCGGTTCCCGGCGATTATGATAAGGATGGAATAACGGACATCGCTTTCTGGCGACCGAGCACGGGGACTTACTTTGTTCTCCGCAGCAGCGACAACAGAACTTCGTTCTTCGGCTTCCCGTTTGGCGCCACCGGCGATATTCCTATTTTGGCCTCACCACAATAGATGGCTCTCTTGAGGCATTCGCGGACGGCCAGGTTATTCGGTCGTCCTTTTTTATTTCGAGAGTTAAATGTCTTTGAAAAAGGCTGAATATTCGTTATCCTTGGCGAACCGTGTCTGCAATCGTCATCACATTACTACTTTTGGCGCTGGCTATCGTCTTGTTCGCAAGCGAGAAACTGCCAGTTGATGTAGTTGGTATTTTACTTGTTGTCGCACTTGTATTGACACAAGTTTTGACTGTTCAGGAAGCGGTTGCCGGATTCGGCAATGACATCATTATCACGATCGGCGGTCTGTTTATTCTTGTCGGTGGATTGATAAAGACAGGGCTTGTTGATCTGATCGGACGACGGCTTCATAAGATCGCCGGAAACAATGAGTTGATACTTACTGCGCTGATAATGACGGTCGCGGCGATCGGCGCGTCGGTGCTGAAGAACACTACGACGACCGCGATGTTTCTTCCGGTCGTGATCGGTCTTGCGGCGAAGGCGAAGATCGCACCTTCCCGTCTGTTGATGCCGCTGGCATTTGGAGCAATTCTCGGCGGAAGCTGCACGTTGATCGGGACGTCAACCAATTTGGCGGTAAGCGGCGCGATAGTTCGCTATGGATACGAACCATTGTCGATGTTCGAACTCACGGCCGTCGGGGCACTGGTCTTCACGGTCGGCATGTTTTACATGCTTCTGTTTGGGCGACATTTACTGCCGCGGCGGGGCGGCGAAGATTCGCTGACCGAGCAATATCAGATGCGTGAATACGTTTCCGAATTGCTCGTTATGCCTGATTCTCCGCTTGTCGGAAAGACGTTGGGTGAATCGAACATAAGTACCGATCTTGAGCTCACCGTCCTAGGCATTGTCCGCGGCGAGGAACGCATAGTCGCTCCCGGTGCCGACGAGCGCATTCAACGTCGTGATTCTCTGATCGTTGAAGGTACCATCACAGATATTCTCAGAGTAAAAGAACAGGTTGGTTTGGAGATCAAGCCAGAATTCATGCTCAATGACGTTGTGCTTGAGGGCGGTAACGTGGAACTTTTCGAAGTGATCGTTCTGCGCGATTCCGACCTAGTTGGCCAAACTTTGAAAACGCTAAAGTTTCGCCAACACTATAATCTGACAGTCCTTGCGATCAACCGCCATGGCGAGACATTCATTAACAAACTGAGCAACGTAATGCTGAAATTTGGCGACGTGCTGTTGGTCCAGGGCCGCCGATTTGACGTCGAGCCGCTTGTCGTCGATCGTCAGGTGATCTTACTTGAAGACGTTTCTAAATCCACATTTCGAATTGATAAACGGAAGTGGGCGATCGCCGCGTTTGCTCTGTTTCTGTCGCTTTCGCTGGCAAAGATCACCGTTGGAATCGATATTCCGCTCGCTATTTGCGTGATAATCGGTGTACTGCTTTTACTGGGTACAAAAACGGTCCGTTATGCCGAGATGTATTCGCTAATTGATTTCCGCTTATTGGTTTTGATCGCTTGTATGATGAGTTTTGGCGTAGCAATGGAAAAGTCCGCTGCCGACGTATTTCTTGCTGGCTTGATCGAAAACTATTTCGCGGTTTATGGCCCGACAGCAATTCTAGCCGGATTTTTCATTCTTACAGTGATGCTTACGCAGCCGATGTCCAATCAGGCGGCTGCACTTGTTGTGCTACCGGTCGCGGTAAAGACGGCGGTTGCATTGGGGCTAAATCCTCGCACATTTATCGTTGCCATTACCTACGCCGCATCGTTTTCATTTATAACTCCACTCGAGCCTGCCTGCGTCTTGGTTTACACACCCGGGCGATATAAATTTATGGATTTCGTAAAGATCGGCTCGATACTTACCGTACTCGTCTTCGCCGTCGCAATGTTCCTGGTGCCGATCTTCTGGCCTTTTTAGCCTTTTCGCACGCCTTTGATTCCCACATGTCTAAGGGATATGCCGCGTTTGGCGATCAGAAGCCAGCCGATCGCGGTCCAAAATAGAATGCGGCCCTTTCTAATGATCGCAAGCGTGATCCCGATCGACGCTCCGATTCCAACGGCTTCGGCCACAAACTGAGCTCCAGCCTCGTCAACACCGATCAGAAACGGAACCAATTTGAATACTATAGTGATAAGCCGGCTTGCCGTTTCAAGCAAGAAGGCGTTAATAAAATGGGAAGCGGGTTCTGCGATTCGTGTGAGGATGAACCAGACCTCGACGATGCCAAGAAAATGAAATGCTATTTCCGTCAAGCAGATGGGAAGGAAACGATTTGGGTGGCGGCGATAGAAACCGTAGATCAAGTTCTCGAATAAGCGCACTTGAACGCGTCCGTGATCCATAACATCTCTTAAAACACTTTTTCGATAAAGCCATTCACACAATTCGCTCGCGAAATGCCATTGCTTTACGATCAGGAGGATTAGGAAGATAAACGTCGCGATCATTATGCCGATGAGTACGTCAATGAACAAAGCAGTCTCGGCATCAGGCGCGAACCATCGAGCAAAGACGAATGCGCCTGAGATGAGGAAGATCGTCGTCGTAAAACTGTAGAAGAGATTTTCTGTGGCGATCGACGATAGGCCTACGACGACCGGCACTTTCTTTCGTACGGCCACTGCTTTAGCCGTGCCGCTGATAAGAATACCAAGCGGGATCGTGTTGCTCATCGCTTCGCCGATGATCACCGCCGGGATCGTATCGCTCATCGAAAGCTTATACGGTTCGTAAACCGAAAGCGTCCACGCGGCGGCACGCAGAACGATGCGAACTGCATAGAGAGCCAGGATCACGGCGAATCCAACCACTCCGAATCGCCCAATATTCGAGGCGATCTCGGAAAGGCCGACGGAGTAAACGAAATAGATAAAAAGTCCGATTCCGAAAAGCGTTAGAACAATACCCAGAACCTTCAACGAACCCGTTCGGCTCGCCACGTTTTTCGCAGACATCTGCTTATTTTCAGTTGAGGTTTCGGGGTTCACGTCTCGTTGCCTTATCCAATGCGGCTGATTAGAATGGTATTTTAATCATATGTGATTAACAAAACATTATAGGAAACCAATATGAGCACAGCAATAGGGATAGCATATTCAACTGCAGGTTTAACAACATTGTCTGAGGAGGAAGAATTATTTCGAGCATCTGTCCGTGAGTTTGCCGAGGGCGAGGTTCGGCCGCGTGTTGAAGCAATGGAACACGCTTCGAAGCTCGATCCAGATCTGATCAAACAGTGTTTCGAACTCGGCCTGATGGCGATCGAATCACCTGAGGAATTCGGCGGAGCTGGCTCGACCATTTTCAACGCCATTCTTGCGATCGAAGAACTTGCCCGGGTTGATGCAAGCGTCTCGGTTTTCGTCGATGTTCACAACACGCTTGTGACAAATGCCTTCATGAAATGGGGCAATGATGAACTAAAGAAAAAGTATCTTTCGCAAATGGCGACTGCCCGAGTTGGCGCCTATGCATTGAGCGAAGCCTCCTCAGGATCCGATGCTTTCGCTTTAAAAACTAAGGCTGCTGATAAAGGCGATCACTGGGAATTAAACGGCCAAAAGCTTTGGATCACGAACGGCAACGAAGCCGAGATCTTTATCGTTTTTGCAACGATCGATCCGGATGCGGGCTATAAGGGCATCACAGCCTTTATCATCGAGAAAGGATTCGAAGGTTTTTCCGTTGGCAAGAAAGAAGACAAGCTTGGTATTCGTGCTTCATCAACGACCGAACTTATTTTCGAGAACTGCAAAGTGCCGAAAGAGAACGTTTTAGGCGAAGTTGGCAAGGGCTATAAGGTGTCAATTGAAACGCTGAATGAAGGCCGCATCGGCATTGCAGCACAGATGCTCGGGATTGCTCAAGGTGCTTATGAAGCCGCTTTGAAATACACGCAGGAACGCGAACAATTTGGCCAATCGATAAACAGTTTCCAGGCCGTCCAGTTTCAACTCGCCGAAATGGCGGTCGAGATCGAGGCCGCTCGGCTGCTAACCTACAACGCCGCACGTTTGAAAGACGCCGGCAAATCATTCTTAAAAGAAGCAGCGATCGCTAAGCTTTACACATCGCGCGTCGCCGAAAAGGTCTCGTCTAAAGCCATCGAACTCTACGGCGGCTACGGCTACGTAAAAGATTACCCGGTGGAAAAATTCTGGCGCGACTCCAAGATCGGCTCGATCTACGAGGGCACTTCTAACATGCAGCTCCAGACGATAGCCAAGCTGATAATGAAATGATCAGTTTGCATGGTAAGCAATGACCGCAGAAGAAATAGCACAATATCTGAGCGAGCTGAATGACGAGCTTCGTCTCGTTGATATCAAGGGTGAAATTTCTCTCTACGGCGGAGCAGTAATGTGTCTTGCCTTCAAATCTCGCCCGGCGACAAAGGATGTAGACGCCATCTTTGAGCCTGTCAAAGAGATCCGTAGTGCGGCCGCGATGGTCAGAGAGCGTCATGGACTTGAAGTCGACTGGTTGAATCACGCGGTCAAAATATTTGTTGTTGAACATCCGAAACGCCCGCTGTTTGAGCTTTCCAACCTAACCGTTTTCGTTCCACCGAGTGACTATATGTTGGCAATGAAGATATTGTCGGCACGGGCAGATACTCTTGACGTTGATGATATAAAGTTCTTGATCAAGGAAATTGGAATTTCGAGGCTCGAAGACGCACTGGCCATCGTTCGAAATTACTATCCAAAAAAAGATATAAGATCAGAAACTATTTTTCTTTTGGAAGAGCTTTTCGAACAATGATCACGATCACCGAAACGAAAGAAAAGATGATGGCTGATCCGTGTTGGTGGAAGATCGCC
>JBGTKQ010000004.1:0-11289 GCA_041744555.1 Pyrinomonadaceae bacterium | reverse complement strand
CTACCGATCAGGGATTCTGTTGAACGTTTATCTTCGAACAGCTCGGCCGCAACCGCTGCCGGTGGTTCATCGATAAAATGATCTGGAATTTGTTCAAACGAGAGAAGTGAATCGATCTCCTTCCTCAGATCCGGATCGTCTTGACACTTATTGATAAGAAAGGATTCGCGTTCGGCCAGTGGAAGCTCTAGCGCGGCATTGAAAACCTCGTCGATCGTTCTAAGTCTATTTGGATCCATCTATTCGACACTGCGTCGATCCTTTACGGGGAATTAGATCAGATCGCACTGAGTTCTCTTATAAGCCAGGTTCGAGCAAATCGCCAATCTCGCTTAACCGTCTCGGGGGACATATTCAATACCGCGGCGATCTCTTCCGTTTTCAATCCACCAAAGTATCTGAGCTCGACGACCCTGCTCTTACGCTCATCAAGCTTTGCCAAGGTATTCAATGCATCGTCTAAAGCGACGATGTCCGTTAAATGTCCGCTTGACGACGCAACCGCATCCGACAGCATTACGCGTTCCTGCCAACCGCCTCTCTTCTGACTGCTCTTCGACCGGGCGTAATCAACCAAAATATGCCGCATCGCTTTCGCGGCGACTCCAAAAAAATGAGCCCGATTCATCCATTCTTGATCCCCTTGCTTCGCGAGCTTGAGATATGCCTCGTGGATAAGTTCCGTAGTTTGAAAGGTATGCCCGGCAGGCTGCTGCCGCATGTACCGCCGAGCCATTGAACGCAGTTCGTCGTAAACGAGCGGCATGAGTTGCTCAAGCGCGATTTGGTCGCCTTTGCTCCAGTCCACGAGGAGGGCCGTGATCTGCTCCGAACCGCTTTCATTCATAAATACTTAGGGCTTTAGTTACGGAGTGAGTATAGAACTTAAATCGGCAAAATAAAATTCTGAAACCTTTACACTTTTCGACACTGAATCTCGTTTATCAGCATAGAGAGCAAAATTTTAGGGCCGCTTCACCCGCTTTGGCTCAAAAAAGTATTAGGATCTTTGTCGCCTGAGATCAAATCCGCTCCTTCAATTGGGCTTATTTTACTGTCTGCTCCGGATTTACCGCGCACGACGACCGGCTTAATCTATAGAGCAGAGACGCAGGAGAAAGATGAAATGAGAATCGGAGAAAAGAATTTATCGCGCCGTCATATGTTGCAAATGGGCTTTAGCCTGGGCGGACTAGCAGTTCTGGGCAGTTCTGCGTTTGCACAAACAGCAGACCGAATTGCTACGCCCGAGGTCGGGATGGGCCCATTCTATCCCGTCCTGAAACCTCTCGATAAAGATGCAGATCTGACCTCGATCAAAGGAAGAAATGGAGTTGCCGCCGGCTCAATCGTTCACGTCGTAGGGCGGGTTGTTGACGTGAAAGGAAAACCGGTAAAGGGTGCGAAGATCGAAATTTGGCAAGCAAATACTTACGGGCGTTATTCGCACCAGTCAGACCCGAATACCGCACAACTCGATCCCAATTTTGAAGGTTTCGCCGTATTGAAGACCGACAACGAAGGCCTCTACAGGTTCAAAACGATCAAGCCAGGACCGTATCCGGTAAACCCGACTTGGCAGCGTCCGCCACACATTCATTTTGAAGTCGAGGGCAAAGCCAATCGGCTCGTGTCGCAGATGTTTTTCCCGGATGAACCGCTAAATGACAAAGACTCTCTCTTTCTGGAATTACGCGAGCAGTCCGAAAAAACTTCAGCTGCGGTTCTTGCCCGGAAATTGCCGCCAACCAAAGAGATCGAGAAGGAAGCGTTGCTACTTAGTTGGGACGTCGTTTTGATAAGTGGCTAACCAAGATCTGGCTGCGATCGCTTATTGATGCGGCGTTCGTTCACCCACGCCTCACGCAAAAGCATCCTGTAAACAAAGGAGAAACTCATGAAGAACATTCTAAAACACAATCGTATCGTGACGGGCCTAGTTGTCGTTCTTTTGCTTACATTGAGCGTAGTGGTTTATACGCAGGTGAATCGGCCGTATCGCAACGGCTCGGTTTGGAACATCGGATTTATCCGTATGAAACCCGGAATGGATACTGCATATCTCAACTACATCGCCACCGACTGGAAGCGCCAGCAGGAAGCAGCGAAAAAAGAAGGGCTGATTCTTTCATACAAAGTCTTGACGACCGAAGCTCACGGCGCAGCTGACTTTAACATTATGCTGATGACCGAATACAAGGATTTGGCGACGATGGAAGCCAACGAGAACAAGGCCGAAAATCTTGCCCAGCAGGTTGCCGGCAACGACCAAAAGCAGATGCAGGGCTATAAAGACCGGCTCGAAATCCGCGAAGTTATGCAAGACCGCTTGGCGCGTGAGATCATTCTGGAACCGCGTCGTTAGTGAAAGAAAGTAACTGCGGAAACAGGCTAGAAATATTGGAGACTTAAGGTATGCTTGTTTCCGCAGTCGAAACAAGAAAATCGAGCCGGCCTGGATTGATTTCAAAGTTGCACTGAATGAAAAAAAATGAATGAAGAAAATATTGTTCTGATCGCACGCCTCAAAGTGCAGGCCGATAAGGTTGAAGAAGCAAAGGCTGCCGCACTAGCGATAGTCGGAGATTCACGTGCGGAATCCGGAAACATCAACTACGATATTCACCAGTCCATCGAAGACGAAACCGTTTTCCTGTGGCATGAAACATGGGCCAATAAAGCCGCGCTTGATGAGCATTTTGCCACGCCGTTCTTTCAGAATTTCTTCAAGATAGTTGAAGCTATCGCCGCAGAACCTCCGCAGATAAACCTGACCAGGAAAATCACCGACTAAGGGTTCTGTGTGTGCGATGTGGTGTGAAACAGTTCTCGAAACTCCATTCCGCTTCTGGATCAGCCCTTGGTTAAGGACACAATGAACAAAACTCGAGCCAGCGATGAATCGAGTGCGGCCGGAAGCGATAAACTTCTTCGCATTCTCGGTGTTGGATTTGGTCTTGCGATCGTTATCGGCGGAACGGTTGGCGTCGGTATTCTTCGATCGCCTGGGCCAATAGCCGAACAGCTAGGTTCGGTTTGGCTCATACTTCTTGTATGGGTTCTCGGTGGCGCATACGCGTTGCTGGGCGCTAACTACCTTGCGGAACTCGCAACAATGACGCCAAAAGCCGGTGGATATTTTGTTTATGCCCATCGGGCTTACGGGCCGTATGGCGGTTTTGTAGTAGGCTGGAGCGATTTTCTTTATAACAATTTGGCATTGGCTTTTATTGCCGTCGTTTTTGGTGAGTACGCTGTGTCTTTGTTTGGACTTGAGTTTCCGGGCGCCAGAATTCTCGTAAGCATTTCGGTCATTCTAGTGCTTACTTTCGTGAATTGGATCGGGCTTCGCTCCGGAAGCGAAACGCAAAAGATCACAAGTATCTTGAAGTGTATCGCTCTATTCGCCTTTGTCGCGGCCTGTTTTATTTTTGGAGGTCCGACGACACCGACCGTTGCTGCATCAGAATCGTCGGGTGCTTCTTCGACTGTGAGTTCGGTAGCGGGCTTAGTCGCATTCGTTCTGGCGATTCAACTCGTCCTGAGCACATATGATGGTTGGCATTCTGCGATATATTTTACGGAAGAAGACGTTGAGCCGGGAAAGAATCTACCTCGGGCTATGTTCGGCGGAATTTTGGTGATCGTTGCCATCTACCTGCTCGTTAACGCGGCAATACTTTACGTCTTGCCGATGGCTCAACTAGCGGGTTCAAAATTCGCCGGCGGCGATGCCGTCACCCTGATCTTTGGCGCACGCGGTGGCCAGATAGTAACCGTCTTGGCATTGCTTTCACTGATCGGGATTCTCAATGCGATCTTGATGATGTGCCCACGAATGCTATTGGCACTTTCGCGTGAAGGCTTATTTGTTTCAAAAGCTGCCGAGGTGAATAAAGGTGGAACTCCGGTTTTCGCTTTGATCGTAGCGGCTGCGATATCGATCGTGTTTTCTTCGATCGGTTCTTTTGAGACACTTCTTGCAGTATCGCAATTCTTCGCTGTCGTGATCGCGATCCTTTTGACCCTTTCGCTATTCATCTTGCGACGCCGTGAACCGAATGCCGAACGCCCCTTTCGCTCATGGGGCTACCCCGTTTTGCCGTTGATCTTTCTTTTGATATCCGTGCTTTTGTTTGCAGGCTATATTTTCAGCAACCCGTACCCAAGCGGCTACGCACTCATCGTTCTCGTGTTTAGCTATCCGATATTTCGGTTGATTCGAAAACAAAACCCGCCGCTCTAGGCGTTAGATCTTCACACATTCGCCGCGTTGGAGAAATTGTCCGTCGCCCTGTTTGCCGGTGTGTTCGCCGTTTTGGATAACGACGCGGCCGCGTGAGAGGACGGTCTCGACCTTGCCTTTCATTTTCCAGCCTTCGTAGGAAGAGTAATCGACATTCATATGCTCGTGCGCAACGCCGAAGGTGTGTTCTGTGTCGGGATTAAAGATTACGATATCGGCATCTGAACCAACAGCGATCGTTCCCTTTTTTGGGAAAAGGCCAAACATCTTTGCCGCTGCGGTCGAGGTCAGCTCAACAAAGCGGTTGAGCGAGATCCGCTGTTCGACCACGCCGCCGTTGTAGATGAGGTTCATGCGGTTTTCGACGCCGGGAGCTCCGTTTGGGATCTTTGAGAAATCATCGACGCCGAGTTCTTTCTGCTCTTTCATGCAGAACGGGCAGTGGTCGGTCGAGATGACTTGCAGGTCGTCCATCTTGAGGCCTTTCCAGAGTTCGGCACAATTGTGTTTCTCACGCAAAGGCGGCGTCATCACGTACTTTGCACCTTCCCAGCCGTCGCCGTAATCGTCGATGGAGTGGAAAAGATACTGCGGGCAAGTCTCGGCAAACGCCGGAATGCCGCGATCACGCGCCTGCCGCACCTGATTGAGTGCGTCGGTGCAACTCAGGTGAACGATATATACGGGTGATTCTGCCATCTCGGCGATCGCTATCGCTCGATGAACGCCCTCGGCCTCGGCGATCGTCGGACGCGTCAGAGCGTGATATTTCGGAGCGGTCCGTCCGTCCGCGAGAAAGCGTTTTATTATCTCGTTGATGACGATGCCGTTTTCGGCGTGCATGCAGATCAGGCCGCCGCGTTTGCCCGCAGCCGACATCGCCCGAAAGATCGTCGCGTCGTCCGCCAAAAACACGCCCGGATACGCCATGAACAGCTTAAACGACGTGATGCCCTCGTCCATCAGTTTATACATTTCTTTCTCGTCGCCGTCCTCAAACTCGGTCGTGATGAGATGAAACCCGTAGTCGATCGCCGTCTTGCCCTCGGCCTTTTTGTGCCACGCATCGACGCCGGCGGTCATCGATTCGCCCTTCGTCTGCACCGCAAAATCAATGATCGTCGTCGTCCCCCCAAACGCCGCCGCCCGCGTCCCGGTAAAAAAATCGTCCGATGCAAACGTCCCGCCAAACGGCAGTTCCATATGCGTATGCGGATCGATCCCGCCCGGTATCACCAGCCTCCCCGACGCGTCCAGCACAACATCCGCCTGCATATCAAGCGTCTTACCGATAGTTGTAACGGTTTCGCCGTCGATAAAAATATCTGCTTTGTAGTCGTCAACGGCAGTGACGATACGGCCATTAGTGATAAGTGTTTTCATAGCTTCAAATCTATTCCGGACGCAGGCTAAATCCTCCGATCTTACCATCGGTAAGCTTGACGACACTCAAAAATGCCGTTTCTCCGGCAAATTCGACCCTGTAACGGTATGCCGTTCCATCCGGGGTGTTCTTTCGGTCAAGCAGCTCGAATTTCTTGATCTCACCCAAGGATGTCAAAAAAGTCACGAACTCGTCTTTCCTTTCTGTAAATACCTTTTGTAATTCAGGGGTGAAAAGCTGGAAATCGAGTTTTCCTAACGATAACTTCTGTAGTTGGCCACGAAACTGCGCCGTTGCCTCAGGTTCGATATCATCGATCGATTTTGGTGTGAGTCCGGGTTCGTAGATAGCGGCAACGCCACGCGCTATGTTGCCCTCATTCGCCTGCGCGAGATTAGCAAAGACTATGACCGTCAATTTGTCACTAGTGTAGCGTGCAATATGCGCCTTAAAACCCTGCCACGCACCGCCATGTTGGATCACCTTGTGGCCGTTTGCATTGCCCAGCGACCAACCAAAGCCGTAGGGCTGTGTCTGCCCGTTATTCAATTTAACTGGAGTCCACATCTGCTCGTAGCTTTCCTTTTTGATGAGTTTGCCCTGCGTTAGAGCCTCGTCCCACTTGATCATGTCCAGTGCAGTCAGGTAAAGCGCCCCGTCAGCAGTAGTGTTAAAGACTGGCGAGACCCACTCCTGATGCTTCAGTTCACCATCTTGCAGCCGGTAACCCATTGCACGGTTGGGGATAATGTCGGCTTCACTTATGACACGGGCAGTTGTCATGCCGAGCGGTTTGAAAACGCGCTCCCGCAACAGATCGCCGTAGAACTTCCCCGACACTTTGTGAATCAAAACGCCAAGCGTCATATAGCCAAGATTGCTGTACTGCCATTTTTCACCTGGTGCAAAAGCCGTCGGGACGCGCATTGCTTTTGCGAGCAAAACTTCCTCGGTCAGGTCGCTTCGTAAATCGAAATCCTCTGTGTAATCGGTCAGCCCCCCAGTGTGCGTAAGTAAATGCCGGACGGTGATTTTCTCCCAACTCTTGGGCACCTTACCCAAATATGAGCTGATCTCTTCGTCAAGCTCGATCTTGCCCTCTTCGACGAGGATCATCACGGCCATCGATGTGAACTGCTTGCCGACCGAACCGGATTGGAAGATCGTTTCGGGCTTGACCGGTACGTTGTGCTCGACGTTTGCCAGGCCATAGCCTTTGACCATCAACGGCTTGCCATTCTTCACGACCGCCAGTGAAACGCCGGGGATCTTTTGGCGTTCCATCTGAGCCTTGATGAACTTATCTACGCTCGCCTCCGGCGAATTCTGTGCACCGCCGGATATCACGGCCGATAGCACGAAAACCAAAACAGCAATTGAGCTCTTCATAAAATTCAATATGGTCCTAACAAAGCACCTGATCGGCGACCGCCCGGGTCCCGGTAAAAAAATTATCGCTCGACGAAGTCCCGCCAAACGGCAACTCCATGTGCGTATGCGGATCGATCCCGCCCGGGATCACCAGCTTGCCCGAAGCGTCCAGCACAACATCCGCCTCCACATCCAGCGACTTGCCAATAGTCGTAACAGTCTCGCCGTCGATGAAAATGTCAGCCTTGTAGTCGTCAACGGCAGTGACGATACGGCCATTTTTAATGAGGGTTTTCATATCAGTTTAATAACGCGGGACTTTATGTGCATTATACTTCTACATGGGTTTTCCGGTCGTTCTCTGTCCGATAAATCTTTCACTACAAAAGTTACTGACCACGAAACAAATAATCATTTTCCGGCGTAAAGCATCTCTAACCAACCTGCGACTAGAAAATAATATGAAAATATACCCGGTACTGATAATGCTGTTCTCGTTTCAAATCTGCGTCTTCGGCCAAACGGTTAAAACTATTCAACCTGAGATTCTTGCCAAAGGCATAATCTCTACTGATAACGTATTCTCTTCGACCTTTACGCCGAATGGTAAAAGCCTCTATTTTACGCAGGCAACGCTCGACCGCAGCCAGCTTAAAATTATGGTTTCGCACCTTAGAAAAGGCCAGTGGTCAGCTCCTGTTCGAATCGATTTCGGCGGTAGTTTCCGGGACTTCGATCCGTTTATCACGCCTGACGGATCAAAACTGTTTTTCAATTCCTTTCGTCCGGTGACCATAGGCGGGGAGCCGACTAAAGATTCAAATATCTGGGTTGCGACAAAAATAAAAACCGGCTGGTCGGCTCCGGAATACGTTCCGGCTCCCGCCAATTCCGAATTCTCCGATTTCTATGTCAGCGTAACCTCAAGCGGAACACTATACTTCGCATCGACCCGAACCGGCGGCAAAGGCGGCGTTGATCTTTACCGTTCGAAGTTTGCTGACGGAAAATACGCCGCTCCGGAAAATTTAATTGAAATCAACACGGAGAAAACCGATTCGAACCCTTACATTGCACCGGACGAAAGCTATCTGATTTTCAATTCCGACCGGTCCGGCGGTTTCGGCGAAACGGACCTTTACATCACCTATAACCAAAACGGAAAATGGACGACGCCCCAAAATTTGGGTGAAACGATCAACACCAGCGATGCCGAGTTTTGTCCGATCGTCTCACCCGACAAAAAATACTTTTATTTTTCTAAGATCAATTATGTGGGCGGAAAGCAAACCGGCGAAAATATATACAAAATAAAGATCGAGGCTTTGAAAATAAACAAAAATTGAGAGCCCGTATTTAATATCTAATAAGTGTTCGCATTTCTTTATCAAGATTTGGGATAGGAAATCATTCCCGATTCCCATTTAGCGAAATCGGTGCGGAGGCTTTCAAGAATTTCGGGGTGCGACTCTTTGAAATTTGCCTGCTCACGTTCGTCGGCTGACAGGTCGAATAGAAACTCACTCTTCTCTTCGCGCAAGTACTTCCATTTTCCTCTACGCCCGGCTCCTTGACGCTTTGTTCGCCAGTAAAATGATCTTTGGTAAAGCGGCTCATCCCCTTTCAGTACGCTTGTCAGATCATTACCGTCGAGCGGGTATTTTGGATCGGGTTTAGTGCCGGCCGCCGCGATCAGAGTAGCGGTCCAATCCATCGTGATGACCGGTTGATCGCTGACTATTCCCGCAACAGTCACGCCGGGCCACCTTACAATAGCCGGCACCCGGACGCCGCCCTCATGCAGATCCAACTTCTGGCCGGCAAAGGGCCAATGATAAGAAAATCGCTCGCCGCCATTGTCGCTGGTGAATATCACGAGCGTATTCTTATCAAGTCCGTTAAGCCTTAATGTATCTAGGACCTTTCCGATATTTTCGTCGAGATTGCGGATCATCTCGGAATAGACCTTTAGCGACCCACCCGAACGAAAACCGGTTGGGCTATACTTCATCGCGTCACTCACGGCCCTATCAGCCGGTCCTTCCCACGGCCAATGAGGTGCCGTGTAGTGAAGGCTTAGGTAAAAGGGCTTCTTATGCGTGCGTTTGAGATAAGAGACTGCCCGATCGGTTAACAAATTTGTCAGATAACCGACCCGCTCGACGGTGACCTCGCCCTCGTAAAGGTCGAGGCTTTCGGTCATGTCCTTGTGTGTAAAGTGGTCTACGGCTCCGCTCATAATTCCGAAGAACTCATCGAACCCGAAATTCAACGGGCCGAAATCCGGCAGATAACCCAAATGCCATTTACCGATGAGCGCAGTGTCGTAGCCTGCGGCCTTGATCAACGAAGAGACGGTCGGATGAGAAAGCGGAATACCCGTTGTCTTAACACGCTCACCAAGCGAACTGCGTTCGTGGATCGGTTCCTCAAGTCCGACGGAAAGCCTGGCCGGATACCTCCCGGTGTGGAAACCAACTCGTGTCGGCGTACAAACCGGTGCAGCCGAATAAGCATTGGTAAACCGCACGCCTTGCCGTGCAAGGCGATCTAGATTCGGCGTTTCGTAGTCTGGACGGCCGTAACAGCTCAGATCGCCCCAACCCAGATCGTCGGCAAGAATGAACACTAAGTTGGGCTGCCGGGAAGCGGCAACAGACGGCGTGTTCGATATAACTGCCGCCGTCGCGACTGTCCCCAGCGTGCAGTCGACAAATTGCCGACGGGATATTTTACGACTCATAAAAAGTCTCCCTTTGATTTTATGACACTTTTCCATCTGAGCCATTCGGCTCGGTTTCGTCGTCGCCGTCTTCTTCCTTACTAACTTGGTCAGCAAGCACAGTGTCGGCGGCGTCGGCGATGCGTTCTTCGATATTTTCGCTTGGGGCGTTAGCCGGATGAATGTCCCCGGCGTGATAGAACTGGGACGCCATATAAAGTTCGCGAAGGAATTTGAAAAAGACTTTACCGATGGCGATCGCGGGAATTGCGAGAATAATTCCGAGTAAACCAAAAAGCTTGCCGCCGATGAGCAATCCAAGGAAAACCGCCATCGGATGCAGATTAAGTCGGCCACCGATGATCCGAGGTGTAAGCACGTAGCCTTCAAGGGTTTGGACGGCGACAAAAATCCCCAAAACGGCCCCAACATCCCAAACACCACCGCCGTCGGCAACGGTAAAACCACCCGCAAGAACGAAACCGAGAACCGTGCCGACATACGGAACGGAGTTCAACAATCCGGCGATCAGAGCGATTCCCGCCCACGCCGGAACACCGAGAAACCAGAAACCGATGGCGTAAAGCACTGCCATTATCAGCCCGATCAATAACTGTCCGCGAACGTAGGATTCGAGAATGCGGCCCGATTCGTCAAACAAACGGCTGAACGGTTCGCGAAATCTAGGCGGAATGAGGTCTTCGAGCGAACCCCGCCATTTTCGAAAATCGATCAGAATATAAAAAACGAAAAACGGAACAAGCAGCAGATCGAATGAAGAAACTAGCGTGGACAAGATCACCGATTCACCATCGCCGGTTGTGACCTGCGAGCCATTGGCAGTTGTCGTTGTCGTAGAGGTTCCGCTGTCAAAAACCGATACCGGATCGCTTAAGAACTTTTCGATCCGATCACCCGCAACACGTTCTAGAGCGGGTGAATAACGTTTGAGAACGGCCCGTTGCCGGATGGCATTTTCCGGCGTGAAATTTTCGGCGATCTTGGAGCCTGCCTTTGAGCTTTCCGTCCACAATTCAGGAACTACGTAGGCGAGAAATGCCGTGATAACAACCGATACCATCAGAATCGTAACGATCGCCGAAATCGCTCTGGGAAGCCCGCGTTTTTCAAACTGGTAAACTATTGGATTAAGCAGATACGCTAGCGCTATTGAGGCAAGGACAGGAACAATAGCTACGCTGCCAGCAACATAAAGAAAATAGAGAATCAAAACCGTTACAACAACCGCCGGCACCCATCGCAACCACCAAAACGGCGACCGCTCTTCCGATTCCTGGATTTCTGAAGTGTTGGTTTTCATTCTATTGGGAAAAGTTTAAATTTTTTTCAGGTCATCGCGTTAACAAAATGCCAACCCCGCATCCAGCACCTTGGTCACGTTGTCGATCGAGGCGGTGGTTAAATTTAGCATCACGCCAGTAAGTATGACGGTGCCGCAGTCGGGACTTCCTGCGACGCCGAGACCGACGTTTGAGCGTCCCTTCTTTTTCAATCGAACTCGTTCAACCAATCTCAATGACGTCAAAACCCGCATCCTTAGCAGCC
>JBGTKQ010000003.1:0-14505 GCA_041744555.1 Pyrinomonadaceae bacterium | reverse complement strand
GAGATGAATCGAAAGTACATTCTAAACGCCATTCTCGCGGTCGTATTTGCGTTCACAGCGACCGCGTTCTATTCGCACCTGGGTGAGCTGCCGAGACGAATTAACGAGCGCTCATATGATCATCGCGTACCTTTCGTATCGAACGGAACCATCGTGTACTCAGCGCCGGAAGCAGAGCAGGCAGGACTGGTGATAGACGATAGGCTCGTCGCGATCAATGGACGAAATCTGGAATCAGAAGCCGTCTTTGATGAAGAGATGGAGAAAGCTCGAAACTTCGGCGGTTCGATCAACCTAACCGTCCGGCGAGGCGACGAACCCGAATTTCGAGAGTTGACGATCCCGACGCTCAAGGTTGAACGTACCGTCGGATATTATTTAAGGCTTGTCGCAGGCAACATTTACAATTATGTTTTCCCTGTCCTTTGTGTGCTTCTAGGGTTCTGGGTCGTGCTGGTTCGTCCAACCGATTATCTGGCGTGGCTTTTATTGTTTTTGCTTTTAGGTATTTCTGCGATCGGCCTCGAAGGATTTAATCAATCGCGAGTCCTCGGCTCATATAAAACAGTTTTCGGCGGCTCATGGGCATTATCGATGTTCCTCTTTGGGATCTACTTCCCGGAAAGGTTATCGCTCGACCGCCGAATTCCTTGGCTGAAGTGGCTAATAATTGTCCCACTCGCATACCAGGTCGTTGTCATTTTCGGCGGACAGATGAAGATGTACACGGGCGTTGCGCTAATGGATCTTCTATCTCCGGTCAATGAAGCGATCATGGGATCTTTCGTCGTAATAAACATGCTCGCGATCGGCCTGTTCTTCGCCTGTCTCGGATGGAAAAGCGGCACGCTGGAGAACCCCGACGCCCGCCGACGTTTACGCATTATGGTCTGGGGAACCACTTTTTCGATCTTGCCCTTTTTCATTTTGGTGCTATATAAGATCGTTTCCGGCGCGCGAGGCTCTTTCTACGATGTGGCTCCCGGCTGGTTCGCGTTCTTGGCTCTTTCAATGATTTTACTGTTCCCACTAACGATGGCATATGTCATCGTAGTTTATCGGGCCATGGACGTCGGTGTCGTTATTCGACAAGGCTTGCAATACGGCCTTGCGAAGGGCGGAGTCCGGGTGATCCAACTATTATCTTTGCTCGGCATCGGGCTGCTCATTTTGTGGTCGATCAATACCTACGGATCGAGCTTTTGGACGCAGGTTATTGTCATCGCTGCAGGTGTTGCTCTAGTTTCCCTCATTGAAAAAGCTGCAAAGCCTCTGCGGCTCTGGATCGACAAACGTTTCTTTCGCGAAGCATATGACGCTGAACTAATTCTCTCCGAATTGAGTGACGACGTAAGGACCATGGTCGAGACAAAGCCTTTGATCGAGACGGTCGCAAATAGGATCAGCGAATCGCTCCATGTTCCGCAGGTCGCTTTGCTCTTGAAAAATGGAACAAGTTTCGTCCCTGCATATGCGCTCGGTTACGATACGCCACCGGTCGTTTCGTTGACAGGCACTTCCAAATCCATCCGAAAGCTCAGCACTAATCAGCACATCGTCCTCTATGAAGATATGACCGAGGTCACATCGACACCGACGATATCGCTCGACGATATGGAACAGCTTCGCGAATTGAACTCGCAGATCCTTTTGCCGGTTACCGTAAAGAACGAGCTGTCCGGACTTATCAGCCTCTGCCCAAAACGCTCGGAGGAACCGTACACGGCGAGCGACCTTCGACTGCTCCGTTCGGTCGCTTCGCAAACAGGTCTGGCACTTGAGAACTCGCGATTGACCGAAGCCTTTGCAAAAGAAGCCGCACAAAAAGAACGTCTGAATGCGGAGATCGAGATCGCACGTGAAGTTCAGGAACGATTATTTCCACAGGAACTTCCTTACGTCAGCGGGCTTGATTATTACGGAGCTTGTCGCCCGGCCTTGGGCGTAGGAGGTGACTATTACGATTTCATCGAACTTCAGGATGGAAAATTCGGTTTCGCTATCGGCGATGTTTCAGGTAAAGGAATTGGCGCGTCGTTAATGATGGCTAGCCTTCAGGCGTCCCTTCGCGGACAAGCCATCCATTCGGATGATGACCTCGCCACCTTGATGTCGCACGTCAATCGACTCGTTTACGAAGCATCGACGACCAACCGTTACGCAACTTTCTTCTATGCACAGTTCGATACAACGACAAAGCAGCTTTCGTATGTAAACGCCGGTCACAATCCTCCCTTTTTGATCCGTGCCGATGGAACCGTCGAAACTCTAACCGTCGGCGGACCCGTTATCGGTATGCTGCCGCCGATGATCGTTAACTATGAAATGGGAACAGTTGAACTGCATATCGGCGATATGCTTGTTGGATTCACCGACGGGATCTCCGAAGCAATGAACCCGGTTGATGAAGAATGGGGCGAGGATTCGATGCTCGAAGAACTACTACAACTTACTAAAATATCTTCGTCAGAAATCTTGGCCCGAATCGTCGCGTCTGCCGACCGCTTTGCCGACGGCGCCCAGCAGCATGACGATATGACAATGATCGTCCTACGCGTTACCGACTAAGATCGATCGACGAGGCTTTATGATTTAGCGGCCTTGTGTCCGAGAATTGTAAACGGCAAAAAGCATATGAAACCTACGATCGTGATCCACTGTGGATGACGGCTTGACGATATGGTCACGATCCAGCCAAACATTCCAAGCAGACCGATCGCGATTGGGAGAATTAGCGAGTCCCACTTGGAGATCATTCGCTTAACGAAACCGGACTCAAACGAACCGACAAAGTAACCGACCATTAAAATCACAAAAGCGCCGATCGGCATCTTCGAAACAAATCCAGCCATCCTCGCGGGGTCGGCCATAGTTTCGGCGGAAGGTGCGGAAAAAATAATTCCTCCGATCAGCTAATTAACAGTGGCAAGCGCAATGGAGCCGAAACCCTAATTCGCTATCAGCCATTTATCAGCGTCAACCACGTTCTCAAACACCTGAAGTGTCACATTCTGGCTTCTGGCGAGTCTTTTGCCGAGTTCATTAATGCCTTCATAGCAATCTTATGGGCCAGTAAAACTCTGTCAAGATGTATGCCATAGCAAACACCCCACTTTTCCGCGTGGATCTGATAATTCATCTCTGAACTCATGTCCGAAATATTATCAAACCTTTGATCATTAATCGAAATAATTCTGCATGCTTTTGATGCACTTCAAACACGAATCGAAATCCATATTCCCTCTTATCCTTCTATCCATTGATTTTTCGAGATATTCTGGTATTGGCACGGTCGTTGCCATATTGGTCTGTGAGAATGGGTTTTTAGAAGAAGGAGACTTTGAATGTCGAACGAAGTTATTAAAGTAGATGGGGACGAGGTGGTCGTCCGGGAAGATACGGCAAAGGCTTATCGTGGAGTCAATTGGGCTCTGATGAGCTTGGCAGCATTTATCCTGATAGCCGCGGCACTTTTGCTAACGGGTGTATTAACGAACGTATTTTGGGATCCGGAGCCGGGAAATGGACCGCCTGTTGAACAGCATTCGGGACCGTAAATTTATTGCTAAACTTTTGCTTTTCACATTTTTCCAAGGGGTAACAAGGGGTTTGTGAAAAGTTGGTTGCATGCTTAAGTGTGCGACGATGGGGCGTTCGCAGTTTGAACGCCCGTTTTATTTTTACCCGTTTTAATTTTAAAGACGATCACACGGACGCAACTTCCGTTTCATCGAAAGCAGTATCGAGAGCAACTGCACGCCACGGAGCAAAGTCATTCTTAACGCTTTCGAGTTCTGCCTCGATACGGGTAATACACATCTCACCGAGCGGCAAACGAAGCGGCGGATTATCCGATTCGACAACGTCGATCAAAACCTTCGCGGCCTTACGCGGATCGCCGACCTGCTTTCGGTCAACCTCAGCGAAATAATTTAAGAAATTTTGTGTCGTCGGATATTCATCCGGCAACTGATTCTCCGGAGCCCGAAGCGAACGGCCCGCAAAGTCCGTACGAAAAGGACCGGGCTCAACAATTGTCACTTTAACGTTGTGGGGTTCAAGCTCTTTCGAAAGCGATTCCGAGATCGCTTCGAGTGCGAATTTCGTCGCCGCATAGTACCCCGCCGATGGCGAAGAGATGAAGCCGGCCACCGACGAAAGATTCAAAATGTGTCCGCTCTTTTGACCGCGCAATATCGGCAGAGCCGCACGCGTAACGTCGATCGCTCCGAAAAGATTCGTCTCGAATTGCGCCCTGATCTGTTCATCGCTCGGCTCTTCGATCGCCCCGATCAAGCCATAACCAGCATTGTTTACAAGCACATCTATCCTGCCAAATTCGCTGATCGCATATTGCATCGCCGCTCGAACTTGTTCAGGCTTGTTCACATCCAGCTCGACCGTTCGCGCGGTTTCCGGATATTTTTTTATCAGGTCGCCGACGCTTTCCGGCTTCCGGGCGGTGGCAACCACCCGGTATCCAGACACCAGCAAAACTTCTGCAAGGTCTCGGCCAAGCCCGGTCGAACTTCCGGTAATAAACCAAACTTTTTTCTCGCTCATCTATTCTCCTTTACCTTTACGCAGCAGCGGCATGATCAAGGGTCGGATAATCGGTATATCCCTTTTCGCCCGGCGTATAAAATGTAGTTTCATCGGGCGTATTCAAGTCCGCGTCGCGCTTGAAGCGTTCGGGCAGATCAGGATTCGCCAGGAACAGCTTTCCGTAAACGATAGCGTCCGCACCGCCTTCCGAAAGCGTTTTCTCTCCACGCTCCTTATCAAACCCGACGCCGGCAAAATAGACGCCGTTATATTTCGGCTTGATAACCGGATGCCAGTCTCGATTTTGATCGAACGTCCCGATGTGAAGGTAAGCGAGATCATGTTTGTTCAGTTCGTTGATGACATAATCGTAAAGTTCTTCGGCATCTGTTTCCTTAATGTCGTTAAACTCGCCGCCCGGCGAAAGGCGCAGACCAGTTCGATTGCTGCCGATCGCTTCGATAACGGCGTCGATAACTTCTAGCAAAAAGCGCGACCGATTTTCGATCGAGCCGCCGTACTCATCAGTCCGCAGATTTACATTCGTCGAAAGGAATTGCTGGATCAGGTATCCGTTCGCCCCATGGATCTCGATACCGTCAAATCCGGCCTCTATACCGTTTTTTGCCGCCGTCGCGAAATCGTTCACGATCTCTTTTATTTCGTCGATCGAAAGTTCGCGAGGAAGAACGAAATCTTTCATTCCTTCGGTATCAGTGTAATTCTGCCCCGCGGCCTTTACGGCCGAAGGAGCAACGGGTTCGGTATTGTCCGGCAAGAAATTGGGAAGAGCGATCCGGCCCGTATGAAAAAGCTGCATAAAGATCTTGCCGCCATTTGCGTGAACCGATTCGGTCACCATTTTCCACGACGCGATCTGCTCAGGCGTGTAAATTCCCGGCGTCCTAACATAGCCCTTTGCCATCGGCGAAACGTTCGTCGCTTCGGTAATAATTAATCCGCCCGACGCACGCTGCGTGTAATAATCAACCGTAAAATTCGGTTGGACGCCTTCATCATTTGCACGGCTGCGTGTAAGCGGAGCCATAACGATCCGATTCTTAAGTTCAATTTCACCAACCTTTAATGTGTCGATTAACGTAGTCATTTTGTACCTTCCCTTGTTCGTCTATTTCTCTTTATCTAATTACGCGTTCAATGTCGTTTCAATGCTCTCAATAACCCGCGGATCATCGGCCGTTACATCCGGTGCGATGCGAGCCGCGACTTTTCCGTCCTTTCCGATCAGGAACTTTTCGAAATTCCACAATAGTTCGCTCGGCTGAGACCGCGTTGAGCCGTAACCGGCGAGCCGTTCTTCAAACGCGTTCCCGTTTTCAATATCCGCCGACGGTCGTTCAGCGGTCAAAGCCTTGTAGAGCTCATGCTGATCGTCTCCCTTTACCGAGATCTTCGAGAACATCGGAAAAGTCACGCCGTATTCGGTCGAACAGAATTCCTGTATCTCGTCTTCAGTTCCCGGTTCTTGTCCAAGAAAGTTATTTGCCGGAAAGCCGAGCACTTCAAATCCCTTATCACGGTATTCTTTGTAGATCTTTTCAAGGCCTTCATATTGCGGCGTTAGCCCGCATTTCGAGGCTACATTTACAACAAGCAGTGCCTTGTGCCGGAACTCAGAAAGCGTCGTTTCCGTTCCATCGATCTTCTTTACCGGAATTTCAAAAATATTACTCATAATTTTTCTCCTCAAAACTGATAACTCTAAACTGATAACTCCAAACTGGTTAGAAACTCTACTCACCGATGCGCACAACTATCTTTCCAAAATGCCCTGCGTTGCCCATATGAGCAAGTGCTTCGCCGATCTGGTCAAATCCAAACACCCGATCAATTACCGGCTTGATACTATTTACTGATATCGCCTCGTTCATATGCCGCATCATCGCCCGCGAACCGACGAAAATTCCCTGAAGCCGGATCGCTTTCATAAATACATTTATTGGGTTGAAGTTCCCGGCGCCGGTCAGTGCTCCGATCAACGCTACGTGCCCGCCGACACGAACGGCGTTTATCGAACGTGCCAGCGTGCCCGCACCGCCAACCTCGATGACATGATCAACTCCGACGCCGCCTGTTAATTCAAGCACCGCTTTGTCCCAATCTTCGATTTCGCGGTAATTGATCACTTCGTCGGCACCAAGATCTGTAAGCCCTCTCAGCTTTTCGTTGCTGCTCGAAGTGGCGATCAGCTTTGCTCCCGCCATCTTGGCAAACTGTGCCGCAAAGACCGAAACGCCGCCCGTACCGAGCGTCAAGACCGTTTCGCCCGGTCGAACTTTACCGGAAACGAACAAAGCGTTCCATGCAGTCAAAGCCGCGCACGGCAGCGTTGCCGCCTCTTCGTAAGAAAGATGCTCCGGAATCGCTACGACCGATTCCTCGCCAAAGCTTCCGAATTCACGCAGAACACCATTCCATTGCGGCCCCGCACCAAGCGACGTACGGCGTTTCTCTTCGCTCGATTGTCCGTCAAACCAACGCTGGGCAAACAACGGCGTCACGCGATCGCCGATCTTCCACTTCGTCACATTTTCGCCCAATGCAACAACTTCACCTGCACCATCGGAAAGCGGAACTGCCGGCATTTTCATTCGCGGATTATAGGTTCCGCTGACGACCATGAAGTCACGGTAGTTCAGCGACGCCGTGTGAAATTTCACAACAACGGCTTTGCCTTCCGGCTTCGGTTCGTCGTGTTCGGAAACGACCAGTTTGTCGATGCCAAATTCTTGGATCTCGTATGCTTTCATTTGTTCAAGTGCCGCGAGATCTCGCGTGCTCCGCAATTCCAGAAGACAGAAGATAAAACTAGCGGAGCGGAAAGATCTCGCGGTTGGCCTTTATTTTTTCCGCGCGGACTTTAGATCAAATTTGATCACAACATCATCGCGGATAAGGTCGTCCGCTTTACCGGCATAAACAATTCCGAAATCTTTGCGGTTGAGCGAAAACTCAGAATTCACTGCAACCTCGGCGTCAGAGATATTGATCGTTGCCGGAAACGTGATCGACTTAGTTACGCCTCGCATGGTCATGTCGCCGGTAACGGTGTAGTTGTCTGCGCCCTTTGCCGTGTCGGCCGCGATCTTGGTCGATTTGAATGACGACTTCGGAAACTTTGAAACTTCGAAGAAATCACCCGTTTTCAAATGATCCGTTAAGCCATCTGCATCAGAGAAAACGGAGGCCATATCGATATCCAACAAAACGCTGCTTTCCTCGGCTTTTGCGTTAACAAGATCGATCATGCCGTTAAACTGCTTAAATCCGCCGTCATGTTTTCCGGTAACTTTCGAACCGGTAAATTCGACCTTCGAATTCTCGGGCGTCAACGCAAGAGCATCACCCTTTGCCGCAACCGTTGTTGCAGTGACATTCGTGTTGGATCCCGTCTGGGAATTGGTTATTGTGTTGGTCGTCGAATTTGTTACCGTGGCTCGCGTTTTGTTAGCCGCCGGATCTTCGCATGCGGCCAAAAACATCGACGCCGTGATCACTGCTAAAGAAAAATATTTCATGATCTATCTCCTCAAAGTAAGTTCTATCTATTATTTGCGGCACCGGCAGTCCTTCTTCCACCGATGCTTGTCAAAAACTCAGCAAATTCTCGCTGGACCGAAAGACCTCTGTCATCGTTGTACCAACGCTGCATGTACTCCAGTATCTCTGCTTTTGGGACGCTGTCTGCTCGGAGCGAATCATAAAGAGACTGGGCCGCGACGGGTCGTGCTCCCCAAGTCCATGTAACTTCAAACGTCACAGCATCGAGAGCAATAAGTTTTGGTATCGACCGAGCCTTGTTCGTCAGAAACTGGTCCATTAACTCCGGATTCTCATCACGCAAAATATACCGTGTTTCTATGATATCGCTTTCGGCCGCGATCTTCTCAATAACCGGAATATTTTGTGCAGCATCGCCACACCATGCTTCGGTGATTATCAGCCACGTCTGCTTGAGCGGATTCGCCGCCGCTGCCTCGATTACGGTATCGTCGAGTCCGATCGTCTTCGCAAGCCTGTGCATTCTGTGTGCGTTCAGCTTTGTAAAATGTGCGAGCGATTCCGATTGCGTCGGGCCCGTTGTTTTCCCCTCGGCGACCAAAATATCGATCAGGCTAATATAATCAGAGTATGAAATTGACTTGTCCAAATATTGTTTCATTTCTCCCCCTTGAGTGTCGCTAATTCGCGTTCTAATTTCTCTATGTGTTCATTCAGCGGCTGCACCATCGCTCGGACTTCATCGATCGTAAAACGCTCGGTAATGTGTTGCGGACAATTCCAATCGAAGGCCTTTACATGTATCAGGAAGACCCGTTCAACCTTTGCCGTATATCCTTCGACCGTAATTTGTTTAGCCAGATCCGGATCGTCGGAAACGTCTTTAATTTCAACCTCTGCGAAGATCTTGAGCCTTCGCTTATTGGCGTAGTCCATCAGGAAAAACGCCGCTTTATTGTTCTCCGCAAGGTTTCCAACGCTGATGTATTGAAGGTTCCCGCGGAAATCCGCGTAACCGAGCGTTCGTTCGTCAATAACTTTCAAGAAACCTCTCGGCCCGCCGCGAAACTGGATGTACGGTTGCCCGTCTTCGCTGACCGTCGCCAAGTAAAATCCGTCTCGTGATTCAATAAAATCCGATTCAGCGTCGCCGATCAGATAGTTTTGATCTGCGGTCTTTTCGAATTTTGCGTAGTGCTGACGCGATCCGTAATGCGCCTGTGCAGATCGAACCGATTCGGTTAACGCTAATTGTTGAAACTTATTCGGCATGCGTTCTTATTGAACCAATCTTTGAAGGACCAAACTGACCCGCATAAGCATCGGGTAGAGCCGCATCAGCTCCGACGACAGGCTCAAAAGAACCGTCGCCGGGCCGCGTGGCTGTGCAATGCATTCTGAGTACGTTCTGCACATATTTACTTCCCCTTGTTCGAAAACCTTCCCCTTGCTCGTTGAAGCATTTAACATCTTTGTAACCATCGTAGCTACAAATGAAGTCAAAAAATTTTATGCCGTCTGAGTTGCCACCAACTCAAAAACGTCTTGAAGCGTGTGCTTCGAAAGCTTTTCTTCGATGCTACTGTCGATCTCTTTTTGCAGATCGCATAAGACCGCTTCGATATTCCGCCCGACCGGACAATCTTTATTTGGCGAAGCCGTTCGCAGTGCGAACACTTCTCCGCACGAGACCGCTTTGTAAACTTCAGCCAAATTTATCTCATTCGGGCAACGCGCCAGACGTGTTCCACCATTCGCTCCGGTTTGAGATGTAACAAGATTGGCCTGGTTCAACTGGCTCAGCAGACGGCGAATTACGACCGGATTTGTATTCACGCTTGCCGCAATACAATCTGATTTCATGTTGTCGTCACGCGATCCGGCGAGCATCGCCAGAACGTGTACCGCCATTGAAAATTGACTATTAGCTGCCATCTGTAACGAGTATAGTTACAAAGTGAATTCTTGTCAAGCGAAATTTTCAAAAGCAAGAAAAAGCCGACATCACTTCTGACGCCGGCCTTTGAATAATGTTTGATTGTCTTATTTTGTCGGAAGTTTTATCTCACGTCCCGCACCCAGAACCGAATTCGGCAAGAGGCCATTGTATTTCGCAACTTCAGTCGGATCGACACCGTGTCGGGCGGCGAGTTTTGAGACCGTATCGCCCGACTGTGCCTTAACAACCTTTACGTTCGAAGGTACTCGAGAGGAGTTTGCGGTCGGACGCGAATAGGTCGTTGCCGTAACCCGATTGCCGGGGATCTGATCCATCGGAACGAACACTTTTCCGGTCGGGGATTTCATTCCCGGATTTGCCGCCATCAGATCGCCAACGCTAACGCCGGTCCGGTTCGAAAGCGTCGCCCAAGTTTCACCCTGAACGGACTTGGCCAGGTTAGTAGTGTTCACCTTGGTCGCCGGAACGCGGCGGAAAACAGCAACAACGTCGTCAGACTTCCCTGACGGGACATTGATTATGTAAGGCTCTGGCGGAGTTGAATTCGTACGCAAATGGGGATTGAGATAACGAATGTACTGAACCGTCGTGTCTGCCGATTGTGCGATCAGCGTCAGATTGGTCGAAGCCGGAACGCGGATCCGATCATACCGTAGCGGAGCCGCAGGACGAACGTGCCCGAAGCCATATTGCGTCGGATTATTTGCTACCAGGATCGTGGCCAGAATATTTGGAACGTAATTCCGAGTTTCTTTTGGCAGATATGGGTATGCTGCCCAGAAATTGTTAACACCGGCTCGGCGGATCGCTTTATCAACGTTTCCTTCGCCACAGTTGTAACCCGCCATTGCAAGTTCCCAATTCTGATAACGGTTGAACAAGAATTTCAAATACCTTGCCGAAGCCCGGGTCGATTCTTCAAAGCTGTTTCGCTCGTCAACGTGAGCAGTTCGGCGAAGCCCGTAACGAGCGCCTGTACCCGGAATGAACTGCCACAAACCCGAAGCTGCGGCCCACGACATTGCGGTCGGTTTCCATGCACTTTCCACCTGGCCTAACCATGCAACGTTTTCATGAATTCCCTCATCGCGGAAGATCCTGCGAGCCATCGACATAAACATTCCCGAACGATACAGCCCAACTTCCATCGTTTTACGGCCGCGGCCGCGATAGTAGTTAATGTACTGCTGGATCATTGGATGGACCTGGAATGAAAAACCGAGTGATCGGTTAGACACCGCGTATTGAATGTTTTGATATTGTGCTTGAGCTTCCGGATCGCCTTCGATCTGCTGTTCTTCCGGCGTAAGTTCGATCAAAGCGAGTTCATCGCCGATCGCCGGCACGTATTCCTGCGAATCGAATCCTGAAGGCGAGACGTCCGGATCTGCGGCAGCAGAAGGCGTGGTGGTCGAATCTTGCGTATTTGCGGCAATGGTTTTCCGGGACGCAGGCCGCATCATTTCCGCGACCTTGTCTGCCATTGCAAAATCGACATCGCTCCAGTTCCAACGGCAAGAAGCAGAGAGCGGACGAAGTTGCGGCATTTGAATGTCCGAAGGAAACTCAAGCCGGTAAACAGTCTCAATAAGCTGTGCGTAACACGTCTGAAGAGTTTGATTGCTTTGGATATTCATCGGCGACGAAAGAAAAACTTCCACCGACCGGTCGAATTTCTGCCCCGATTCTGTTCGACGTGATTGCGTCAATGCGACCAATCCGTCTCGGAAATGCTTCGAGGATTCGTCTAATATCTTGTTTACCTGTGCCTGTGCATCGACTACTGCCTGCGTCTGCGCAGAGATCGAAACCGAAAATACCAGTACTATTAGCGCAGGTATCGCTGCGAACCTATTTATAAATGCTTTCATTAAACTTTTGCCTTGATCAAATCATCCGCACGGAATTGGATGAACCTAGTATTAAAATCCGTGTGAATGTAAATACGCTCAAAGGGATCAAATTCCCGTCAAAAGTGCCCGTCCATGGGCATACTCCTACACTGTAAAACTAACACATACACCCAAAATGGTCAATGAATTGCAGGGCGTCGGTTACTCGAGCCACTTCATCGCCCTAAACGATCAATTGGATCAGATGCCGTTTAAAGCGCGCTGGGTGTATGAAAAGTTCCCTTTTCAGTACGGCCCGGGCAGGCGGTCGCTTCAACTGAACGTATGCTAACATTCTTAAAAAATATGTGCGGACGCATTTCACAAGTGACGGTCGATGAATATTACAACCGCGTTTACGGCTGGCCGCTGCCCGACCACAAACCCGGCCGAAACATCAAACCGACACAAAACGTGCCCATTTTTGTCAATCAAAGCAATGAAATAAGCGGTGTGATCGCCCGCTGGTGGGCACAATGGGACGGCTCGCGAGAGTTTAATACCAAATTCGCGACATTTAATGCTCGCGTCGATCGGATGGACGATTCAAAGCTCTGGCAAGACCTTTTGCGAAAAGGAAAACGATGCGTCGTACCGGTTTCGAGCTTCTACGAGTGGCCGACAAAGGGTAAGCCGCCGGTCGATATTTATATTAGAGGACGACAGCCATATGGACTTGCGGGGCTTTGGAGCACATGGTTCGAAGGATCAGCGCCGCGATTTTCATTTGCCGTTCTCACGACCGAACCGAACGAGTTCATGAAGCCGATCCATCCAAAAGCGATGCCGGTTATCCTCGACACTCCCGAACTCCACAAACTCTGGCTGATCGAAGGCGACCGCAGCGTCCTGGTTCCCTACCGCGGCGAAATGGAAGCCGACCAACTAACCGACAAGATCGAAAATTTGTTTCCAGAAGGCGAAATTCCGGATTGATGTCCTCACTCGCCGAATCCGCATCGTTTTCCACACCGAATACTCCGGCATGAAAACTACGTGGCTTTTTACTTTGTTCGTTCTCCTGGCTTCGATCTCCGTGTTCGGACAAACCGCAAAAATCGATCCGGACAAACTTAGGATTCTCGAAGGTTCGGAATGGATCGGCACGCTGACCTATCTTGATTACAGCTCAAACAAAAGGACGTCGATCAAGTCGAACTTGAAGGTCAGCGGACTCGCAAGTAACTATCGCGGCTGGAAATTTGATTACATTTATCCCGAAGAGCCAAAGGCGAATTCATCAGCATTCGTTCGCCTTAGCAACGATGGTGCGATGGTTAACGGCCAAAAGGTGGTCGAGTTTTCGAAAGAGAAAGACTACTCGAGACTCGTAACCGAAAGCGAAGGACCCGACAACGGCAAGAAAGCGATCTTCAGATTCACATACCTATTTTCGCCAAAATCCTTTTCGATCACGAAAGAAGTGAAAGCCGAAGGTTCGGACGAGTTCTTCGAAAGAAATACTTATAACTGGACGCGTTGATCAGCAGTAATTAAGCGAGCGGCAGGTCGCAAGAAAAAAGTCGGAACCACCTGCGGTAGCGGGTGGTTTATGTCGCCATAAAGATGCTGTTGTATGCAGTTCGAGTTCAACCGCCCACTACGGTAGGCGGTTCTGTCATGATCGCGTTTTCGCCGTACAACATGCCGGGAAGCCGCAGGAAGGCATTTCAGTTTATCGGTGACCACTTATCCCAGACGGCTTTGGCGATCTTGGCGATGACGGCTTCGCGGGTCTTTTCGTCGGCGGTTGAATCGCCTACAAATACCGCGATCGCGAAGTATTTACCGTTGGGCAGTTTGATCAAACCGACGTCGTTCGTAGCGACAGTTTTTCCATTCACCGTGCCTGACGAGCCTGTCTTGTGAATAACTACCGCGTCTTTCGGTAACATTCCTTTTAGCCGGTTTGGTCCGGTCGGCGTTTCGGTCATCAGTCGACGAAGCAACTTCACATCGTCAGCCGAAATTATCCGCAGCGGAGCAACGAGTCCGGTATTTTTCTCTTCGGGATATTCTTGCAGTTCCTTTAGCAATGCGACGGTCGCCCGTGGGCTTGCCCAATTCTCATTTTGGCGTTCAGGACTATTCGAAAATTCCTTGTGTGTGTATTTCACCTTCATCGCATCGATGTTGACCGAATCGATGAAGCTTTGAACTCCGGTCGCACCGCCAGCCACACGCTGCAGCACGTCTGCCGCCGTGCCGTCGCTGACGCTCACCGCAAGCTCTATTAGTTCACCAACTGTTGCAACGCCGCCTGTCGGATTCTTGTCGCGAAACGGCGAATGCATTCCGTCTGGGACGAGTTCATCCTTTGCGACAGTTATCTTTTGATCAAGTCGATATTTGCCTTCGTTGAGAACCGTCATCGCGATCGGCACTTTGACCACGCTTTGCATCGAGAACCGCTCGTCGGCATTGAGCGAAACGTTTCCTTCGCCATCGATCATTTCGGCATAAACACCGACGCGGCCATTCGCCTCTTTGGCGATCTCTTCGATTTGTTTGGCAAGTTCGGCATCGGTCGAAACTGACTGCAGAGCGGCATTTGAATTTGCATTCGTCGTATTCGAATTATCTGCT
>JBGTKQ010000002.1:0-11363 GCA_041744555.1 Pyrinomonadaceae bacterium | reverse complement strand
TTGTTGTAGCGATTCTTTCTCGCGACCGCAAACAGGTCCGTAAGCCCTCTATCGATGGCATTTAGCATCGCCGCAGACGGCCGTCTCACGGCATAAATATTCGCACCTTTACGCGTTTGTGTCGCGACGGTGAACTGATCGCCGGTTATACGCTGAGCCTCGGCAAGCACTTGCCGGTTCTGCGCCAATGCTCCGCCAACCGTTGCAAAAGCGAGTAGAGCTAAGAAAAATGCTGAAGTGAATATGCCTTTCATATAATTTCCCCAATTTGCCGCCTTCGACGACCTGAAATTATTGGTGCAAGGCATGTGCCAAGAAACCTTTTTGAAGTGGTACTGGGGACGGGAATCGAACCCGTACGTCCCTAAGGACACAGGATTTTAAGTCCTGGGCGTCTACCAATTCCGCCACCCCAGCACGGGTTTGAGATTAACACAGATGGAGAATGCAGAAAAGAAAAGGAAGGTCGTTCCTTATTGCAATTTCTGCGACTGATCGTTGTTCGCTATGTTATGATTTGCGCAGTTTGGGAAATCATTTATGGAGCAATTTGCCTGGATCTTTTGGCTTGTGATCGGTATCGGCCTTTTGGTGGCGGAGATCTTCACTCTCAGTTTTTTCCTTTTCTGGTTCGGAATTGGGGCCCTAGCCGCGGCGTTTGTCGGGCTGTTGGGATTTGGATTCGTGTGGCAGTTCGCTGCGTTTGCGCTCGTGTCAACGGCGTTTACGATTCTTTCGCGATCGATCTTCACAAACCGATTTCTTTCGAGCGAAGAAAGTGAAAAGAAGATGGGTCTGGATGCTCTACCCGGAAAGATCGGCACTGTAACGGCGGCAAGTAAGGGTTCGCTGAATGCTGCGGCGGTCCGCGTTTATGGATCGGAATGGACGGCGTATCCTGTCGATGGCGATAGTCTGTTAAACGAGGGCGACAAGGTTGAGGTGGTTCGGATCGAGGGAGCTTCGATCTACGTTCAAAGAGTTCAAAAAGAGTTGTCAGGCTGGAAGCAGGACTAGATCAAACCATTTCGGCAGTGTCTTGATCGGCGGTATCGTGGATATTTCCCATGTCGATAACTTCCAGCTGAACTTCTTCGCCATCAGGAGCCCCAAGATTATCACCGGTTAGACGAGCAATTACGACTGTAATATTGTCTTCACCGCCGTTGTCATTAGCGATCTTTACGAGCTCCGCACATGCATCCTGGAGAGTGTCGATGTTATCAACGACGATCTGTTGCATGGTCGCGGCACTTACTTTGTTCGACAGGCCGTCGCTGCAAACGAGCACGACGTCATCTGCACACGGAGTTAACCTCGCCGAAACAGGATATATCTCATTCTGGGCGCCAAGTGCCTGAAGGATAACGTTTTTGAGGGTGTGCGTTTCGGCCTCCTCGGCAGTTATCTGCTGTGCGTCAATAAGCTGTTGAACAAGAGATTGATCCTTGGTTATCTGGTATATCTTCTGGTTTCTAACTAGGTAAGCCCGGCTGTCGCCAACTTGGATAACGTCAACGCCTTTCGGAGTTAGGCCAACACCGGTAAAAGTTGCACCCATTCCTTGAAACTGGGCGTCTGAGCGGCCTTGATTATGGACGAGATAATTTGCGTAAAGGGTAGCGTTATATAACTTTGCGATTAGATGATACTCGTAGGCTTCGGGGGTGAGTGTTTCATCAATGTCTTCATGAAGAAGCTTATCACAGACACTTTCAACCGCCATCTTGCTAGCAACTTCACCTGCTAGAGCTCCGCCCATACCATCTGAGACGGCAAGGACGATACCGTTATCATCAACCTCAAACGATTGTGTTTCAATTACGAATTCGCCGGCGTCCTGGTCGCTCGTCCATGCGCGAGAACGAGAAATGTTCAACAATAAATAATTGTCTTCATTGCCCTTTCGGACGCGGCCAACGTGTGAGGTTGCATGTATCTCAACTGTGAACATATTTAACGGATGCGCAAACGCCTCGATTCTCAAAAGTTCGCGGGAACTTAAACTAACTAAGTGCCTGATCAAGGTCTTCTAAAATATCCTCAACATCTTCAATGCCTACTGATACGCGAACTAAGCCATCTGTAATGCCGAGCTGGTCGCGTTTTTCGACCGGAACTGAAGCATGGGTCATTGAAGCCGGATGAGATATCAAACTCTCTACGCCACCCAAACTTTCACCCAGAGTACACAATTTGACGGATTCCAGGACCTTTTTTGCATTCTCGAGCGAACCCGTTTCAAAAGCGACCATGCCGCCGAACCCAGACTGTTGTCGTTTAGCCACTTCGTGCTGCGGGTGCGAAACAAGTCCCGGATAATAAACCTTCTGAACCCTCGGATGCTCAGCCAAAAAATTTGCGACAATGCGACCGTTTCGATCATGCGCTTCCATCCGTACAGCTAGGGTTTTTGTTCCTCGCAAAACTAGGAAAGAGTCGAATGGCGAAAGGATCGCACCAATTCCATTTTGCACAAATGCGATTCGTTCTGCTTGCACTTCATCGTTAAGTGCGACGAAACCGCCGACGCTGTCAGAGTGTCCGTTAAGATATTTTGTCGTTGAATGAACAACGATATCGACACCCAAGTCGATCGGCTTCTGAAAGTATGGCGACATAAACGTGTTGTCGCAAACGACCGTTGCACCGTGTGCGTGCGAAATTTCAGCAACCGCCGCCAAGTCAGTTACCGTCATCACTGGATTTGTCGGCGTTTCAACGAAAACCATTTTGGTGTTCGGCTTGAAGGCTTGTTCGAGCGACGCTATCTCAGATGAATCGGCAAGGTCAAACTGAATACCGTAATCGACCAAGATCTTGCTAAAAAGCCGAAAGGTGCCGCCATAGGTATTATCGCCCAAAATGACGTGGTCGCCACCCTTTACTAATTTCATTACAGCATCGATCGCCGCCATTCCGGATGCAAATGCGAAACCAAATTTCGCATTCTCAAGTGCCGCAATGTTTGTTTCAAGAGCAGATCTCGTAGGATTCTGAGTACGGGCATATTCAAACCCTTTATGAATGCCTAGACCATCTTGGGCATAAGTAGAAGTTTGGTAAATTGGAACACTGACGGCGCCGGTGGCGATGTCAGGTTCGTTTCCGGCGTGAATTGCAATGGTGGAGAAACCCATACCAAATTTTTGAGAGGCGAGACGTCCTTTGAAATTATTCGTGGTTAAGGGGCGTAAATCATCAAGAACCCGCTATTTAACGAGCCTTAATGTTAACGTGCAGTGTAGAAAAATGCAAACAGGTTTAGTCTGAGGTCAATGAGAATAGTAGAGGCGGTCACCTAACCTCCTTGGCGCGTTCAAACTGAGTGATCATAGGTTCATTCATTAAAGTTAGGGCTATCTCGTCGAGGCCGCCGATGAGACATTTTTTATTAAACTCATCAATATCAAAACTGTAGATATTTTCACCGTTTCCGGTTACGGCCTGGTCAATTAGGTCAATCGTCAATATTAGATCGCCAGTTATGGCCCGATCGATCAAGCCGCTAACGGCGTCGCGCGTTAGACGGATCGGCAAAAGACCATTCTTTAAGCTATTACCGTAAAAAATATCCCCGAAGCTAGGTGCGATAACTACCCTAATTCCATGATCCAAAAGGCTCCACGCCGCGTGTTCACGAGATGAACCGCAACCAAAATTAGATCCGGCAATCAAAACGGATGCTCCCTCGTGGACGGGAGAATTTAGCGGGAACTCGGATATCGCTGACCCATCCGTTTCGTATCGCCAATCGTAGAACAGAAACTGACCGTAGCCGGTTCGTTCTACACGCTTGAGGAACTGCTTTGGAATAATTTGGTCGGTATCGATATTCGACCGATCGATTCCGACAGCGTTGCCTTTATGTACGGTAAACTTCTCCATTAAGAAAGCCCTACTTGTAATCCCAATTCCGGACGTCGACAAAGTGACCAGCCACAGCCGCAGCCGCAGCCATTGACGGGCTAACCAAATGCGTCCGGCCGCCTCGGCCTTGTCGTCCTTCAAAATTTCGATTACTGGTCGATGCACAACGCTCGCCATCAGCCAAGACGTCGTCATTCATTGCCAGGCACATCGAGCAGCCAGCATCACGCCATTCAAAGCCTGCATCGACAAAGATCTCAGCGAGCCCTTCCTGCTCCGCTTGTTTCTTAATGAGCATCGAGCCAGGCACGACAATCGCCTTAACTCTCGTTGCTATTTTGTGACCGTTAACTACGCGTGCAGCTTCACGAAGGTCTTCGATCCTTGAGTTTGTACAGGAACCAATAAAAACGCGATCGATGTATATTTCGTCTATTCGTTTTGATGGTTCAAGGCCCATGTATGCGAGTGCGTTTTCGTGAGCAACTCGACGTTCGCCATCTTCGAAACTGTTAGGGTCGGGAATTCTGTCGTTAATCTGTATCGAGAGATCCGGTGACGTTCCCCACGTCACGAAAGGGGCGATCTGCGCCGCATCGAGTTCTACTGATCGATCAAAATCCTTGGGGCTATCCGTCTTGAGCGATCTCCAATTTTCAATCGACTTGTCCCAATCAAGTCCCTTTGGAGCAAATGTTCGACCTTCAATATAGTCAAATGTTTTTCGGTCCGGGGCGACCAATCCAGCCTTTGCTCCAGCTTCGATCGACATGTTGCAAACGGTCATTCGGCCCTCGACAGAAAGGTTTTCGATCGCGGTACCAGTGTATTCGATAACACTTCCGGTTCCTCCGTTCATCCCGATCCGGTTGATTATCGCCAGGATCATGTCCTTAGCTGTAACGCCCGGAGATAATGAACCATCGACTCTGACCTCAAAATTCTCGGCCTTGGTCTGCTTCAGGGTTTGGGTGGCAAGAACGTGCTCGACCTCGCTTGTGCCGATACCAAAAGCAAGTGAGCCAAATGCTCCATGGGTCGATGTATGTGAATCGCCGCAAACGATCGTCATTCCCGGTCGGGTGAGGCCCTGTTCTGGTCCAAAGACATGAACGATACCTTGCTCTTCACGATCCAGGTCGAACAGGCTAATACCGAATTCACGACAATTTGCCCTTAGTGTTTCAACTTGTTTCCAGGCGATCAGATCTTTGAATGGCAGGTTCCTATTTAATGTCGGGATCGCGTGATCGATCGTTGCAAAAGTCAACTTCGGTCGGCGAACACTTCGGTCGGCCATTCTCAGGCCTTCGAATGCCTGTGGTGACGTTACTTCGTGGACCAAATGAAGGTCAACGTAAAGAAGCGACGGGCCATTTTCTTCCGAATGGACAATATGATTGTTCCAAATTTTATCGTATATAGTGCTCATCGAATTCCATCGGCTTGCGAGGCCGCAAAGCGATTTAGACCACCCAGTGCATAATCCAGTACCTTTTCGCCCATTTCCGTTGTCTTCAAAACGGTTTCGCCGCTCGCCGCCGCAATGTCTGCGGTCCGGAACCCGTCATCGAGGACCCGGTCAATGGCGGATTCTATAGCGGTTGCCGCAACTTCGTTCTTCGCGGTATAACGAAACATCATCGCTACAGAGGCGATCGCGCCGAGAGGATTGCCAATGCACTTTCCGGCGATGTCCGGAGCGGAGCCGTGAACAGGTTCGTAAAGATCAACCGACCCTCCGATCGTCGCAGAGGCAAGCATCCCCAATGAACCGGTTAATACCGCAGCTTCGTCTGACAGGATATCACCGAACAAATTTTCCGTAAGTATGACGTCAAATCGCCGAGGCTCGGTGACCAAATGCATTGCACATGCATCGACGAATAAGTGATCGAGTTCCACATCATCAAATTCGCCGGCGACACGAATTACGGTGTCGCGCCAAAGCCTCGAGGTGTCCAGCACATTCGCCTTATCGACCGATGTAACTTTTTTCTTTCTTAAACGAGCTGTTTGAAAAGCGATGCGTGCAACCCGTTCAACCTCTGCAACCGAATACCGCATCGTGTTAAAGGCACTTGTGCCATCTTCATCGAAGCCACGGGGTTCGCCAAAATAGAGCCCGCCGAGCAATTCGCGGACGATCATAAGATCAGTACCTTCAAATCGTTCTCGACGCAGCGGCGATGAATCGATCAAGGCGGGCACTGCCCGTGCTGGTCGCAAGTTCGCATATCCTCCAAGATCTTTTCGCAATCGTAGCAGCCCGGTCTCCGGCCGAGAATCCGGCGGTCGGTGATCGAATTCCGGATCGCCAACGGCACCTAACAGAACGGCGTCAGACACCCGACAAGCTTCCGCTGTTGCGGAAGGATATGGCGAACCGGTAGCGCGTATCGCAGCACCACCGATCAAATGTTCGCTTGTCTCGATTGCGATGCCAAAGGATTCCGCGATCGCGGTGATGATCTTGACGGCTTCGTTCGTGACCTCCGGGCCAATTCCGTCGCCGGGCAAAATTGTAATCTTCATGAAGTTTAGGCGGCTACAGCTACAGGTTCCAGTTCCCGGACCAAGGCAAGAATATCCTGATCGTAAATATTCTTCTTGCGGTCAGCAAGAGCGATAAATCTTGTGTATGCAATTCCGAGTATCTCTCCGTCAAGGTCAAGCCCAAGTTCTCCACAGCGAGCCTTTAGCGCATGCCGCCCCGAATGTTTGCCAAGAACAATTGCGTTTTTCGGAACGCCGACGGATTCCGGAGTCATTATTTCGTAACACAACGGATTGCTTAGCACACCGTGCTGATGGATCCCGGCTTCGTGTGCAAACGCATTGCGGCCTACGATCGCTTTATTAGGCTGAACACCGAAGCTGATTATCGAAGATAGAAGCTGACTCGTCGGATAAAGCTGAGTAGTATCGATATTCGTACGGATCGGCATTCGATCAGATCGAACGGCACACGCCATGACGACCTCTTCAAGTGCCGCATTTCCAGCCCGTTCACCGATCCCGTTGATCGTACATTCGACCTGAGTTGCACCGGCATCGATCGCTGCTAACGAATTTGCGACCGCAAGACCGAGATCATTATGACAATGAACGCTGATCGTAATAGCTTTATCGTCAACCACACACGACTTAACTAACCTAACAAGCTCAGCAAACTCCGCCGGGAGAGCGTAACCGACCGTGTCGGGAATGTTGAGGATCGTCGCCCCTTCATCAACGGCAATGGCGAAGATCTCGCAAAGAAAATCCATGTCGCTTCGGGTCGCGTCTTCTGCGGAGAATTCGACTTCGTCGGCAAGTCCGGCCGCGAGCCGAACAGATTCACGCGCCATCTCAAGAACTTCTCGACGAGTCTTTCTCAACTTATGCTCGAGATGAATATCCGAGGTCGCGACAAAAGTATGTATTCTCGATCTCTTTGCCGGAACGAGTGCTTCAGCCGCACGAATAATATCTGCTCTCATGGTTCTGCACAGAGCGGCCACCGTAACGCCCACGCATGCCCGGGCAACCTCATTTACCGACCGAAAATCACCATCCGATGCTATCGGAAATCCGGCTTCTATTACATCAACACCAAGGATCTCGAGCTGAGCCGCAATTTCGACCTTCTCGTCAATGTACATCGAGCAACCGGGCGATTGCTCGCCATCGCGAAGCGTTGTGTCGAATATCGAGAGTTTCTTTTGTGCCATATATATTGGGTGCTTTCTCTTTACCGGTTTAAAAAGAACGACCGTTTACACGAACGCTATCGCTCAGGAAGGTCAAAGTCAAGCTTATACATATAGAAAATACATAAGAAAGAATTATGAAACGATAAGAAGATCCAGGAGCAATTGATGCGGGGAGAATTTTCTCGAGATGGTAATTAGCGTATAAGTAGAAATTATGCTAACTAGAGAGTTATAAATTAATTATCTATGGATCTAAATCAACTAGAAGTTTTAGCGGCGGTGGCCAAGGAAAGGAGCTTTTCCAGGGCCGCGGAAGTTTTGGAACGGACCCAGCCGGCAGTAAGTCAGGCAATTCGACGGCTTGAGGAAGAGGTGGGCGAAACTCTTTTTGACCGGTCATCAAAGGACGGAACCTTGACGTTCGCTGGAGACCTTTTGCTCGATTATGCAAAGCAAATGCTTAATCTGCGCGAGTCGGCAAACTCGGCTATCCGCGAGATGCGGGATCTCCATTCAGGAAAAGTAACGATCAGTGCAAACGAACATACTGTCTTTTACCTTTTGCCAATTATCGAAGAATTTCGAAAACGGCATCCCATGATAAAGATCGAAGTTCAACGTGGCGTTGCCAGCCGCATCCCGAAGGAGATAACCGCGCGTGAAGTTGAGCTTGGTGTGATCTCGTTTAAGCCGAATGACGAATCGATCCGATCGATCTCCGTGATGAATGACCAACTACTATTGATCGTTGCTCCGGGGCATCGACTTGCAAAGCTGTCGTCCGTTTCGGTCAAGGAGCTTGAGCATGAAACTTTCATCGCTCACAACGCCCCGTCTCCTTATCGAAAGAAAGTTATTGAGACGTTCGAGAAATTTAAGACGCCGCTGCTAATATCCGTAGAATTGCCTTCACTCGAGGCAATAAAGCGACTTGTAGAGACGGGAATCGGTGTCGCATTGGTACCGCGTTTGTCGGCAGTTAGCGAAGTAGCAAGCGGAAGACTTGCCGGACTTTCGGTGACCGAGATGAAGTTGGAAAGAAAGCTGAACATCATTTATCGAAAGAATTCAACGCTTTCTCACGCGGCGCAAGAGTTCTTAAATGTCGCGACCGAGCTGGGTGGACTTGGTGCCGGCAAGCTATCGGCAAAAGCGAGATAATGATATTCAAAATATGTTTCGAAACATCGTCGATGTGAGCTAGAATTGAGCGTGTTGGGTCAAAGCTTGCGGCTCTAGGTATTAGTCGTTATTGAGCCAACATTTGATCGGGACAGGCAGATAAGGTTGCCGACTAATTCATTCTCCATAACCGTCTACAACAAAATATGTTTGATCAATTTACCCTTGGAATAGAAGAAGAATTTCAGATCGTAGATCCGGAAACCAGGGAACTGAAATCTCATGTTTCTGAGATCCTTGAAGAAGGCGTGCTTTTGCTCGGCGAAAAGATCAAACCAGAAATGATCCAATCGATGATCGAGGTCGGCACCGGTGTTTGTGCAAACATTCAGGAGGCCCGAGAAGACATCACCAAGCTCCGCTGCATTATTTCCAGTCTGGCAAAAAAGAAAGGGATGGCGATTATTGCGGCATCGACGCATCCGTTCTCAAAATGGTCAGAACAGGAGATATATGAAGGCGATCGGTACAAATTGCTTGTCGATGAGCTCCAGATGGTTGCTCGAAGTCTTCTGATCTTTGGTGTTCATGTTCATGTCGGGGTTCCTGATCTTGAGCGCCGAATCCAGATCATGAATGCGGCAAGATATTTTCTACCTCACGTGTTGGCGCTGACTACATCGTCGCCATTTTGGCTCGGGTTTAACACGGGATTAAAGTCATATCGATGCGAAGTATTTAAGAAATTCCCGAGAACCGAGATCCCTGACCACTTTGAATCTTATCAACAGTATCAGACCTATTTAGACCTGTTGATAAAGATGAATTGCATCCAGGATGGTTCGAAGATCTGGTGGGACGTTCGGCCGCACCACAAGTTTCCAACCATCGAATTCCGCGTTTGCGACATACCTACCCGCGTCGATGACACGATCGCAGTTGCGGCGTTATTTCAGGCGATCGTTGCTAAATTAACCGTCTTGATCGACAAGAATTTGGGCTTTCGCATTTATCACCGGCGATTGATCCTTGAGAATAAATGGCGGGCTCTCCGTTATGGTCTTGACGGAAATATGCTTGATCTTGGCAAACAGAAAGAGGTCCCGGCCCGTGACCTGATTCGTGAATTATTGGAATTTGTCGACGAAGTTGTCGATCCACTCGGCTCCCGTAAAGAGATCGAACACATTCACACGATTCTCGAACGGGGAACATCCGCAGACGATCAACTCGCCGTATTCGAACAAACAGGCGGCGACTTCAACGCCGTGGTCGATATGCTGATGCACAATACCCTCGAAAACGTCCCAGAAAACTGCTTTGAGTAATGCCAACCGTGGCTAGTTATTATTGGATTAGGTAGATTCTGGAAATAGTCCCCGAATCTGCCTTTTCTATTTATGAGCATGCCGAAGGTTTAGCGTGTTCGTAGATGTTCAACAAAGTTGAATATTGATTGACATTATTTAAGAAATGGTGGTATAAGTTTGGAGGTCACTTCCTGCCGGCCGCCTCATCTGAATCACTCAATTGAATCGATACCAGTAGCTAAATAAGCGGATAACACATATGAAAAACGCGATCTCGAAACGAAAACAAGCCGGATTCTCAATAATCGAATTACTAGTTGTTCTTGCTATTATGGCGGTAATTGTGACGTTTGCCGTTATCGCGTTGGGAAGTTCAACGAGGGTGATCGAACGACAGGGAGTTGCGAAAGAATTTAAGGTGGCTTTGGAACGTGCCCGATTCGATTCGGTAAAACGGCGCCCGACGACGTGTTCGGAAATGTCCAGGGTTGAGATCACAAGTGCTACATCATTTAGATATATTACCGATACGAATCAGGATGGAACGCTTCAGCCTGCGTCTGAAGTTCGGGTTGTGAACTTCGGTGATCTGAGTCAAGTAGGAATCGTAGCCGATCCGGCACCGACCTTTCCTATTGTTATCCGCTTCGATCTGCGTGGAAACACGTCATCCGGGGCATGTGGAAGTGAGACTGTTGCTGCGACGCCAACCCATTTTTGTGAGCTTCCGTGTGCGACGCGAGATTCATCAAATTCTAGCTCCGTGTATGTGTCGCCCACCGGAACAGTTGCACTTTTGAACGGTGGAGAGTCAATTGGAACATTCGCCCCTCCAGCCGTGTCAAATGTCGCCACCGGTGCTTACATAAACGACAGTCTGGCTGTTTGGACCGGCACACCGCCAACCCCAACCCCGTTTGGAACCCCTACGGGAACCCCGTCTGGAACACCTACAGGAACACCTACGGGAACACCTACGGAAACACCTGACCCGTCAGCGACTCCAACACCGACTCCGACGCCGCTTACAGCATGCACTTTCAATCAACGACCGGGTAATCCGGCTACATGCGATTGCCGGGCTCCGTGGAGTGTTCAGAATAACGGAAAGTGTCAGTAAGAATTTGCAGGGGAATCGTAAATGCTGAATAGAGAAATAATTAAGAGTATGAATACCGAAAGCTCACAACTGACTGATCCACGATCTTCGGACGGATTCTCTTTGGTAGAAACAATAGTAGCCATGTTGGTTATTACCATTGCAATGCTTGGAGCCTTGCAGGCAATTAACTATTCGGTTCTCTACAACTACGGAAATGCGACTCGGGCACAGAATCTTGCCTTACTACAACAAGAGGTCGAGCGG
>JBGTKQ010000001.1:0-13924 GCA_041744555.1 Pyrinomonadaceae bacterium | reverse complement strand
TCGTCTCGGTCGCGCCGCGTGCGTCGCCGAAACCTTCCTGCTGATCGGCTCCCTGTTCATCGAGAAAATTGACCTCGGTATTTATAATTTCAAAATTCGTCACCGCGACCGGTATCGCCGCGAAATCCGCCGAATTGTCCGTCCCAAACTGCTTAATTCTGATAAAACACTCGTACCGCCTGCGTTCGCTGTCGTTCATACTGAACTCTCCTTTGTGGGTTTAGGTTAATAAAACGCTCGTCGCATTTTTACCGCTAAATTGATCGATTTTCGCGTGAATTATAAAATTTTTGTTTGTACTATCTAACTTTTGTTTGTACTGACGAACTTTCGCGTGTATTAACCAACTTTCGTCCGTATTATTCGATTCGCCAAGCGTCGGAAGCGATTCTCGCCCGAATTATTCGATTTTTCAAGCGATTAAGCCAATTTTTCTATGTACTAAACAACTTTCGCGTGAAATCCTCGATTCGACGTGTGCTGAAATAAACTTGACAACCTTCTCAGGACATTACATTAAGCCGCAACACGATCATCGACCTCCAGCTCACAATACACTGCATACTCCGACCTTCCGACGACCGGATCGAAATGTATGTGCTCGTATGCATAGTGAATCCCATGGACTGACGTAGCAATTACCGAGGCTTCAGCTTCCGTCAGGTTCCATTCAAGCTGATTGTCCGCTTCAACAACTAAGCCGTAACTGAGCGGTCCATCTTGATCACCGTATGAAAAGCGAAGCGTGAACGATTTCGGAAGTTCGGACGAGACAAACTGTAGCGTTGAAAGAGGGAGAACATTCTCAAGCTCGTTCAGGTAAAGGGATATCAATTCGGCAAGCGAGCGGAAGCCTTTCGCATTTCCCTCGATAAAAATTCCTTGCGGCGCAACTTCAGGACGTTCGTCGTAAGCTCCCATCGTCAAACGTAGCCGAGCCCCAGGCCGAACAAACTCTTTTGTTAACGGATGCATGCCAGCGTACCTCTAAGTCTGAATCGTTCTACCTGTCTTCATTTCACCAATTCGCAGGGTTCGAGGGTCACGGTTTTTAGGTTTAGGTAGTTTTGCGTGTGGACCTTGCCTATTTTTCCTTTGACCGTGACGAGCTTTTTATCAAGGTCGTTTGTTACCGAGGCCTTCGGAACCGTGCAGTAAACGTGGCTCTCGGTGCCGGAGTAGAGGTCGGCGACCAGATTCAACATGACCGGATCAGTGTTGCCGGCATAGAGCGACGGGTATCCGGAGACGACGACTTCCTTTCCCGTCCAAGCCGCTTCGTCGCGGGTCACCTTTTCAACAAGGTCGATCACCCCGTAAACCTTCTCGCCCCCGCAGTTTTGGAATCCGAAGATTGCGAACAATGCTGTGATTAGTAATAAGGACCTCATCCTTCCTCCTCCGGCAGGCAGATCGTCAAACATTTTATGTGGCACGCGGGAGAGCGTGGAGCTCAAGGCCGAGAGCGTGGATGACTTTCAGAATCGTGTCAAAATTCGGCGTCCGTTCACCCGAAAGGGCCTTGTAGAGACTTTCGCGTGAAACCCCTGCGTCGCGTGCAACTTCGGTCATTCCTTTGGCTCGGGCGATATTTCCGAGAGCTTTTGCAACAAAAGCAGCATCGCCGTTTGCCTCTTCGAGAGATGCCTCAAGGTACGCTGCCATTTCCTCGGGCGTATTGAGGTATTCGGCAACATCATATTTCGTTGTTTTAGTCTTTGCCATCATCAAGCTCCTTGGAAATGGTTATCGCTCTTTGAATATCCGTTGTTTGAGAGGTCTTGTCGCCGCCAGCAAGGAGAATTATTAGTTCGCTTCCGCGTTCGATGAAATAGACCCGATAGCCCGGGCCAAAGTGGATACGCATTTCTGATACTCCGTTGCCAACCGGTTTAACGTCTCCCGGATTCCCTGATTCGAGCCGGTCGATCCGAGCCTGAACTCTCGCCCGGGCCCGAATGTCCCGGAGATTTCGAAGCCATTTTGAGAAGACGTCTGTTTGCCGAATCTCAACCATACTTAGTGTAGCCTATGGGCTACGTTCATTTCAATTAAATTTCCTCAAAATTCAGAACGACTTTGCCGCAGTTTCCTTCTTTGATGGCTGCGAAGCCTTGTTCGAAGTCTTTGTAGGAAAAGCGGTGCGTGATGACCGGCGATATATCGACGCCGGCTTCGAGGAGGTTGGACATTTGGTACCAGGTTTCGTACATCTGGCGGCCGTAGATACCTTTGATGGTGATCATGTTGAAGATGACGGTCTTCCAGTCGATGGCGAACGGTTCAGCCGGGATACCGAGCAAGGCGATCTTGCTGCCGTGGAACATATTCGCAAGCATGTCTTTGAACGCGGTCGGCACGCCGGACATTTCCATGCCGACGTCGAACCCTTCTTTGATGCCGAGCTCTTTGTGAACGTCTTTTATCGCCCGCTTGCTGACATCGAGTGCGAGCGTCACGTGGCCCATTTTCTCAGCGAGCTCTAATCGGAACGGGTTTACGTCTGTGATGACGATGTTGCGTGCACCGGCGTGTTTGGCGACAGCTGCCGCCATGATGCCGATCGGCCCGGCTCCGGTGATGAGCACGTCTTCGCCGAATACTTCAAATTCGAGCGCGGTGTGGACGGCGTTGCCGAACGGGTCGAAGATCGCGGCAACGTCTAGGTCGATGTCGGGCTTGTGCTTCCAGATGTTGGTGTAAGGAACAGCGATGAACTCCGCAAAACCGCCATTGGTGTTCACGCCGACTCCGCGTGTGTTTGCACACAAAGCACGGCGGCCCGCCATGCAATTTCGACAGCGTCCGCAGACGAGATGGCCTTCGACGCTGACGATGTCGCCGACCTTGAAATCAACGACGTTCGAACCGACATCGACTATTTCGCCAACGAATTCATGGCCGATGGTCGTCGGCACTTCTATCGTGGTTTGAGCCCATGCGTCCCAGTTGTAAATATGCAGGTCGGTGCCGCAGATACCGCCGCGTTTGACGCGGATCATCACGTCGTTGATGCCCATTTCCGGTTCAGGTACGTCTTCGATCCACAGCCCCTTTTCCGCTTTGCTCTTTACGATTGCTTTCATAAGTTATGAAGGAATATTAGCAAAGTTTTTGCTAGCCACAGAGCAGACAGAGGCCACTGAGATTTGCCGTAAGTTTAGCCCCTGTTACAATAACGATTTGCGGCTGGTCCGCCGTTCACTAAATGGAAGAACAACGGAAACAAGTAGAAGGCATTCGTGAGGCGTTCAAGGCGAAATTTGAGCGGTTCGCTAACCTGCGGTCGGCGGCGAGCGATCTAAAGCTGGCGTCGGCTCAGGCTTTAAGCAAAGAGCTGGCCGAATTCAAGATCAAGAGCATTGGCAAGAAGTCAGAGATCGCCGAAGCAAAGAAGCTGATCGGCAAGGTGGATCCGGAAGAACGAGGGACCTTTGGCCAGCTTGTTCAGGCGGTAGAGAAAGAGATCGTCGAAGCTATCGACGACGCGGAAGCTCGGTTAAACGAGTTTATTTCAAAAGAGCAGACCGAACGCGAGCGGCTTGATGTTACGATTCCGGGGCGGCGGCCACGGACGGGGCATTTGCATCCAATCACGATTCTCCGCCAAAAGATCGAAGACATTTTTGTTTCGATGGGTTATGCGATCGAGGACGACCGCGAGATCGAGACCGATTATTACAATTTCGACGCATTGAACATTCCCGAAGGCCATCCGGCCCGTGAATCGCAAGACACGTTTTACACAACAGAGGGCTTCGCTCTGCGTTCACAAACATCTACGGTGCAGATCCGTGCGATGGAACGCCGCGGAGTACCGATTCGTGTGATCGCACCGGGCCGCGTATTTCGCCGAGATACGCCGGACATGACGCACACGCCAATGTTCCACCAGATCGAAGGTCTCTGCGTCGATAAAGGCATCACGATGGCACATCTGAAAGGAACGGTCACCGAATGGCTCAAGCGCCTTTTCGGCGAAGACACAGTTACCCGTTTCAGGCCGTCTTACTTCCCTTTCACCGAACCGTCGGCCGAATTCGATTTCTCGTGCTTTGTTTGTCACGGTTCGGGCACTTCGAACGGCGACCGTTGCCGTCCGTGCAAAGGCTCCGGCTGGATCGAGCTTGGCGGATCGGGAATGGTCCATCCGAACGTGTTGAAGGCGGTCGGCGTCGATCCGCAAGTCTATTCCGGTTTCGCATTCGGGTTCGGCCTCGAACGAATGGCCGCACTGATGTTCAACATCGATGACATTAGACACATGTTCGAGAACGATGTTAGGTTTTTAGAGCAATTCGAATAAGCGCAGAAAACTCCCCGCAGTGCTGGGAGTTTTCCCTTCAATTTAAATCAGGCCCTAAGGATTAAACGGCGTGTTCTCAGCAAAATACTCATGGCTGTCAGCATTTTGAACCGCTTGGTTCGGGTTGCTGATCGCGAGGTTTTTTGCACCTGTTTGTCCGTAAACAACATCGTCCGTTCCGGCTACGACATTGAAATGGCTCATTTCGTGAACGAGAGTGCCGGCTTGTGAATCGGTACCGCTAGTGGGCACCTGCCAAAACACTTTACACAGGTAAATGTTGTACGGTTGCGTCGGGTAAACGTATGCGAAATAGTTCTGTTTGCAGCCGCAGTCAAAACGAACCTGAGCCGAATCCATCGCTGATTTGATCGCTCCAAAGTTTCCCAAAACCGTGTTGTATCGCGACGAGCTGTAAACGCCAAACCAGGTCGTATAACGCGCGCCTGCATTTACCGAACCATCGAGATACCCAAGGGAGTTCGATGCGTAAGCGGCAGCCTGATCTCTTGCAGAAAGGACCGAAGCTTGCTGTGACACGGTGCACTTGTTGAACGAGTTCAAAGTTCCCGGCGGAGGCGGCGGTGGCTGCGGGCGAGCTGAGGCATCAGCGTCGACCCATGCGGAATCAACATTTGATATAAGTTCAGCGACTCGGTCGCCATTCCGCGGTCCTTTGTCATAAACATCGAGCGAGCGTACCTCATAACGAACGATAAACGTTCCGCCACCCGAAAGATCGTAATAGTCGTTCAATTTAACGGTTCGCGTAAAACTTTCACCGCCACGCAGAACGATGAAGTCTTTATCAATCGGTTCCGGGCGTTTATAATGCCGGCCAACATATTCGACCTCCTTTCCGTCGCGGGTAACTGTGAAAAGAGATTCCTCGACGCCGTCAATAGGCGTGTACCATCTCAGCACACGAATGGCTCTTTTTTCCGGATTTGAGACCGTAACAGTAACATTTACATCCTCGCCGCCGGAAAATGCCGTTTTTTCAAATGCTATATCGACTTTCAGAGTCCCGTTTGCGAAAATAACGGTCGAACACGAAAAAACGATTATTGATACTCCAAACATTACGACTATGCTGCGAAATATTGACATCAAAAACCCTCCTGCAAATTTGTTAGACTTTCGTGGAAGTAGCGAACACGTCAAATACACCGGACCGAAATGATTCGACTGAGAGATATTATTCGAATAACCTAATTTCCGCAACAAGAATAGATAGTACTTTTTTGCAGATGCTATGAACATTAGCCACAACTGGCTCAAGGAGCTTATTGAAATTCACCTTTCGGCTGAAGACACGGCGAGGGCACTGACGCGTGTCGGATTGGCGGTGGAGGGGATACATCCGTTCAAGGATGATTTTGTTTTGGACATCGATTTGACGTCGAACCGGTCCGATTGTCTTTCGCATCTTGGCGTAGCCCGTGAGCTTGCGGTGTCGACGGATGCAGAAACACGACCGGTAGGGAGTGTGCCCTTATTAAGTCCAAGCGCAGAATCGATCTCGGACGTTCCATATCCCGCCGCACTTGCGGGTGAGGTCGTGAAGGTTGGAGCACCGGAACTTTGCCATCGGTTTACGGCGCGAATTATCAAAGGCGTGAAGATCGGACCGTCGCCGCAGTGGCTAGTCGATCGGCTTGAGGCTCTGGGCGAACGCTCGATCAACAACGTCGCAGACATTACGAATTATGTAATGCTCGAACTCGGGCAGCCGATGCACGCATTTGATCTCGATAAACTCGCAGGTAATCGTATCGTCGTCCGAACCGCAAACACAGGCGAAACGATCAAAACACTTGACGAAGTCGATCGGAAGCTTGATGAAGCCATGCTCGCGATATGCGACGCCGAAAAGCCGGTCGCGGTCGCTGGGATCATGGGCGGTTTCGACAGCAGCATTACCGATGCAACGACGAATGTTTTGCTCGAAGTCGCATTTTTCAAGCGGGAGAGTATTCGTTCGACTTCGCGAAAACTAAATCTTGCGACCGAGGCAAGCTATCGTTTCGAACGCGGCGTAGATATCGATAATCTTACTCGAGCATCGAACCGGGCGACCGAACTTATCATCGAACTCGCGGGCGGCGAGGCGGGCGATCTGATTGATATCTATCCGACTCGGAGCGATAGATGTGTAGTTAAAAGCGAAAACATCGCCGCTTCTGTTTATCGTTTAACCGGCCTGGATGTAACGAAGGATGAATGCGCTAATATCCTAAACGGTCTTGGCATAACGAGCAACGAAACCGCTGACGTATTCACGGCGCCATCGTGGCGGCACGACATTGCGATCGAAGAAGACCTTGTCGAAGAGATCGCGAGACACGCGGGTTACGAAAACATCACGATCGAGTTGCCACCAGCGTACGGTGCAGGCGAATATCAGCCGACGGAACAGCGAAAGCGGAGATTGCGGCTCGCACTTGCAGATCAAGGTTTTGACGAAGCGTTGTCATACAGCTTCATCGACGCGGGTCATGATGGCTCGGTTGAAACGGTTGATGGGTTGGTAGATTCGGCACTTGAAGAATCGTTGGTTGCGCTCAACGATTCGGTCATCGAAGGTGCGGTCCGAATGCGTCCGACGTTGATCCCGGGCTTGCTCGATGCGGTTCGACATAACCTGAATCACCAGCGCCGCGGCATAAAGCTGTTCGAATTGGGCAAAGTATTTTCCGCGAATGGTAAAGACCAACTGCCGAATGAACAAGAGCTTTTCGCTACAGTTCTTACTGGCGGACAATTGAATGAAGGTCAAGTGATGCCGGGTCGCGAGCTTGATTTTTATGACGCAAAAGGGGCGGTCGAATCTGTTCTTGAATCTGTTGGTGTTCCGAATGCGGAATTTGAAGCTGCTGAGATCCTCCATCTGAGAAACGGCCAAGCGGCGTCAGTCATCGTTGGCGGAAAGAAAGTTGGAACGCTGGGACGCTTGAATGAGGAAATATCCGGCCATTACAAGTTTAAGCAACCCGTATATGTTGCAGAGATCGATCTACAGGCAGTTCTTGCGGCCGCGCCGACGCCGGCTGCTTATGCGGCTCTACCTAAATTTCCTTCGATCGTACGGGATGTTTCGTTCACGGTGAACCGCGACGTTACGTTTTGCTCGATCAAGGTAGCGGGACTTGCGGCCGATGTTCCCTTTCTGACAGATATCGATTTCGTCGATATTTACCAGGGTAAAGGTCTCGACGAAAATACCCGCTCACTCACCGTTCGATTCACCTTTCGAAGCGATGAACGAACGCTAATTGAGACGGACATTGAAAATGGGCACGCTGAATTATTGCAAAAGATCGCTTCAGAAACTGGGGCAAGACAAAGAGTGTGATCGGCACGAACCCTAATACTTGAACTTTTTTATAAAACCATTGATAATCTTCCACACTACCAATTTTGAACTGGCATTAAACGGAGACAATTCATGAACGGATTGACGGGAATGGAGAAATTCTCACATCTCGAAGACAAAATTTATCTTACGATCGAATTCGCTAAGAAAATGCGCGAAGAGAAAGAGTCTCTTGAAAATGAGCTCAAGGCAATGCGTGCAAATTCCGGCGATTGGCTAGCGGAGAAAGCTCGACTTGAAACGAAGGTCGAAAGCCTTCTATCGGAACGCGATGCGATCCAACTAAAGGTCGAAGCAATGCTTGATGCAATGACAGTTATCGATGTCGAGGTCGCCGCGGCCGTGGGCAGGACAATGTAATGATGGAAGCAATTGAACAAACTGTCCGAGTCGAGATCTACAATCAAACCTACAGTATAAGGTCTGATGGCGACAACGAATATATTCTCCGTTTAGCGGAATACGTTGACGGAAAAATGCGGGAGATCGCGTCCGGGACATTGACTGTCGATTCGCTAAAGGTCGCGATCCTCGCCGGGCTTCATATTGCCGACGAATTTCATCAGGCAAAGAACAAGCATGCTCAGGTTGACGCTCAACTTGCCTCGCGAAGCGCAGAATGTACTGAAATGCTTGATCGTGTCTTGAAGCACAAGGATGTTGCTCCCCAGGAATTCGATATGGAACAGTAAGTTAGATCAAACAATCAGTAACAAAGGGCAATATCCCAGAACGGTGGATCTTGCCTTTTTTACTTTTCCATTTTTCCTTTTTACTTCACTCCGCGAATGTTATAATTATCTCAGGCGAAGGACAATTACTGCGCGGTTCGCTATTGAACGCAAACATAATTGAGCCAACACTTGAATTGAGGGATGCTAATGCCTGATCCGGTGCAGTTCTTTACGTGAGAATTTGCCGTAGGTGATGGCTTCGATGTTTCGAAAGAAACAAAAGGCGACCCACCTGTTACAACAGGTTCAATTCATGCGTTCGAAACGGCCGGGTGGTTCCCTTTGCCAATCATTATTCGATTATCTGCTTTTCTGCGTCTTCATTTTCCAACTCACGCCAGATCTCATCGGCCATTTTTGCTTCCTCTAGGGCCATCGGTAATTCGGCTGATCTCGCAGATAATTTCTTCAGCGCAATTTCGCTGTCCGCCAGACCTCCGCCGCGAATCGACGCTGCTTCGATCATTTGAAGTCTCGCCTCCGATTCGACAAGCATTTGCTGTGCGTCTGTACTTATCTGCTTCAGTTTTTGAACATCACGGTCGATCTCTGAAATAAACTCGGTTCGGCTACCTGTACCAAGAGTTTTCAACTTACCTTTTCGACGTTCCATTAATGCTAATTCTCGTCGGGAACTTTTCGCGATACGCGTTGCCGTCAACCGGCTTGCCAGACTTTCCCTATAGGCGTCACCTAACAACAGATCCCGCTGTTCGATTTGCTTTAGTGCCCGCTTCTCTTGAGCTTTAAGCTCGTGCATGAACCATTCAAGTTCGTTCGCCTTAATGCCATCGGCCGCTATGCGCTCACGCATTTCGCGGGTCCAATTGGAGCGTCTATAGACCAGAACACCCGAAATAACCAAACCGATCAAAAGACCGATCACCGTCGATAAGACTCCGAAAAACAACAAAGTCACCGCTACGGGCGGCGCTGAACCGAACAAAATAAAAAGAATCGAAAACAAACTCGCTGGAAGTACAGCAAGTGCGACAGGCGCAGCGACTGCTGCTTTTACCAGTCTATTGCCACGATTTAGTTCCTTTTTCGGGATGTCATATTTTGAAAGGAGTTCGCTCATTTGTTAAATGCCACTTTACAAACTGTAGAATTTTAATTCAAACTAACCGCACCGGAACCTTCACCGTGGAGATATAAAATAATGGAAACGAGCAACATCCGGATATTCCACGCATCGCCAACGCAGCTGAAAAGAATCGTTCTTAGGGCATTCCTAATTCTCATCGGAACATCGTGTCTGTTTGCTCAGAGCGACACGCAAAAGGTGCGAACCGTTTCGATCCCGATCTCGATCTTCACTAAACAAGAAATAAGACAGGGTGAGGTCGAGGAAATAATCCAGGTAGATCGGCTCATCGTCCGTGAGAATCGCGAGGAGCAAACGATCCTTTCGATCCGAAGTATTACCGACGCTCCGCTCTCGCTTGCCATCGTTCTTCAGGACGGTCTTACGTCAAACGTAAATCTTCAACTTAACGAACTTCGTGAATTTGTAAAGGAGCTACCGTCGGGTTCACGGGTGATGATCGCCTATCTTCGCGGCGGCGGCGTCGATGTGCGACAGAAATTCACGACTGATCTTGACAGAGCAGCGACGCGATTTAGGATCGTGAATTCAAGCGAAACGGCTGGTCCATCAAACCCGTATGACGGCTTACTAGATGTTTTAAATCGTTTTGAAGCTCTTCCGGCCGGACGACGGGCCGTTTTATTGGTCTCCGATGGTTTGGACGTGTCTTCGGGCTTTTCTCGCACCTCGCCAGGCGAGAGCATATTTCTCGATCGTGCAATTACGCGTGCACAGAGACGAAACGTCGCCGTTTTCAGTTTTTATTCTCCGACCGCCGCTACTGAAAACGGCCGTGGACTGCTGATCTTGGGCGCACAAGGTTCGCTTCAAAAACTATCCGATGAGACAGGCGGGCGGGCATTTTTTCAGGGCACTCTTGCTCCGGTCAGCTTTGATCCATTCTTCAAAGACCTGAAACTCCTGCTAAATCGGCAATTCCTTCTTTCATACCTTTCGACGAATATGAAAAGGGGCTATTACAAGATCCAGGTGACAAGCACGAATCCCGAGGTCAAGATCGAACACCCAAAAGGCTACTACTATCGTCAATAAACGCGATGGCGGCAAACAGGACAGATCGGCACTTCTTCTTTGAGCAGCAATCCGATCCAGAAGAAAATAAAAGTAAAAACGAGCAACAGAGCAAAAGTTATCCAGCCCGCGGTTGAAATGCGTCGCTCAAGCACCGGCAGGAAATTCGTGCCACAACTCGGGCAGCGATAATTTCCCGAAAGATCTTGCGGACCATGATACGAATGCTGTATTGCGCCATAGTTCGGCGTGGCTTGAAAACCGCCAGCTTTCGGAAGTTCAACATGCCCAACGGTCTTCCGTGCGCTTCGCGGTTCACTTTGGGTCTGATATTCATCGGTCTGCCACGAATAAGGTCGTGGAGGTCGATTTATCTCCGGCTGCGGTTGACCGGCCCCAAATCGATGCCCGCAATATCTACAAAACTGACTTTCCGGCGTGTTAGATTTTCCGCAATTTTGGCACTGGATCATAGCAGGTGCGTTCGCCAATACAAGGTCCATTGACTAGTTAACGCATAATACTACCGAATTGTTCGAAAATCGAAAACAAGTTAAGAAAACCGGATGCGTTCGCCGGAACTGATCGCTCTGTAGACTGATTCGACGAGTTCGACCGACTTAAAACCGTCATCAGCGGTGACGGGCGGCGGCGTTCCGTTCAGGATCGAATCGATAAAAGCCTTGTCTTCTTGCACATATCCCCAACGCTCTTCCTTCTCGGTCATATGAAATGAATGCGTCGCAAAGTCGGCATCCATTCCGCGCGAATCCAGCAGACGTTCCATTTCCTCGGTCATTATTGTCCGGTGATGACAAAAGACTTCGATGCGTTCGAACGGGAAATGCCAACTCGCGTCTGACGAGGATGCAAACGTGCAATGAAAGCCGTTCTTGAACTTGAAGATGATCGAGAATTCGTCAAGCTCTGGATATTCGTGCTGCGAACCGTATGCAACCAGCTCTTCGATCTCGCCGAACTGAAACCGCATCATGTCGAAGAGATGTATCGTCGTCTCATATAAAAAACCGCCGGTCACATTCACATCACCGGTCCAAACCGGATTCTTGAGCTCACCGCGATTCATCTTTATATGAGCCGAATGAGCCTTGTCGCTTTGCAACAAATCTTTGAGCGTTGCGTAAACCGGAGCATAACGGCGATTATGACCAACCTGGAACACGCCTTTACTCGCGTTCGCAGCATCACGCAATTCCTCCGCATCCTCAACTCCGATCGCAAATGGCTTTTCGCAAAACACGTGTTTGCCTTCGGCGATCGCCACAAGCGCGATCTCTTTGTGCGTCTTGTTCGGTGAACATACAAGAACGGCGTCGCAATTCGCTAGCAATTGCTCGCGAGACGCGCAAACTTTTCCGCCGATGCTCTTCGCCGTCCGCTCGGCACGCTCCGGCACGATGTCGTACAACGCCGCAACCTCGACCCGTTCATCACGGGTGCAAATGCGCCCGTGAACGTTTCCGATATAACCTGTTCCTACAATTCCAATTCGAACTTTTTCCATGATCCTTAACAACTGATTCACACAGATTTCCGCGGATTAAAGCAGTCGAAACCCAAAAAACAAAATCCGTGAAAATCCGCGTGAATCCGCTGTTGATATTCTCCTACCAACTGCCGCCCGCAGCGTATTGACCCAACCCAAGAGCTTTTTCCGCAGCCAGTTTTGCTTCTGCCGCCACGACGAAAGGATCGCGTTCCCAATATTCGGGCCTAAAGATCTCGACGCTTGCCGGGCCGTCGTATCCGATCTTGTCGAGCGTTTCTTTCATCCTCGCGATCGGCAGCACGCCTTCGCCGGGATAGAGTCGCTTAGAATCATTAAGCTGATCTTTCGGCAGGTCTTCGGCCCCGTTGATGTGAAAAATGAAAAGCTTCGTCGGATCTAGACTTTCCAAAGCTTCCCACGACGAGCTTCCGGCATGAAAATGATAAGTATCGATGACATTCCCAACTGAATCCCGGTCGACCAGATCAACTATCTTCGAACCGAGGTCTAATGTCGTCACCGAATTCCCTGCTTCGCCGAGAAACTCGAACCCGAGTTTAACTCCATGCGGTTCGGCGATGTCTGCTAGCTCATTCAACACACGAACAGATTCCGAGATCGTTTGTTCATCGGTCTTTGGCCCTAGCGGCAGTGATCCTGGAACCGAAAGAACGTACGGACAGCCGATCACCGCCGAGATTGCCGAAAGCTTCTCGCATTCGTCCTTGATCGCCGCGTAATCTTCCGCTGAACGCCACGTAATATGCTCGAGCGTATTGATCGAAAGCACGCCGACGCCGGTCTCTGCGAGCAAAGCTTTTAGATCTTCGACCGTCTTCGTTTCCAGATAGTCGTATAGCTTATTTGACCTCAGCTCGACCAATTCAAAACCCGCCGCCGCCGCCGAACGAATATCCGTCTCAAGATCGGCGGTCATCGTCGTCGCACCGTTTATTGCCAGTTTCATCAGAAATACCTCACATCGAAAGTGAGATTTTAACATGCCGCAATCACTTTCAAACTCTCCGAGAAGCAAATATTGACCTTCGTTCCGAATTGTCAATTGTTAACTGGCAAATTGTAAATTGGTAGAAGTAACCAATCCCTCTGCAACGCGAAACATTTCAGTCTCGTCTAAAAATCGGGTAATCTTTAATCAGTAAACACCTGCCAGCATTAAATAATTATGAGAAAGCTGCTCGGAATATTCATCGCCATTGTATTTGTAGTTTCTGTCGTTGATGCTCAGACCTCCGAGGCTGCGCTTCGTCGTGCGACGGAAGCTGACGCGTCTGCTAAAGCGTCGAATGGCGGAAAGCTGCCGACGCTTGCCGCCGCTGAGCATCTTTCCAGGGCCGAAGCGTACATGGCGAATCGATTGTTTCCGCAGGCGCGCGAACACTGGGCGATCGTGATGAAGGAATATCCAACCGACGCGGGCTTTCCGAAAGCTTTGTTCGGCACGGCTCGTTCGTACATGTGGGAACGCGAATATCTGAAGGCAGTCGATTGGTTCGACAAGCTGATCAAAGATCATCTCGGCACAAAAGACGGCCGTGAAGGCCTTGCTTTCAAAGGTGCGAGCTACGTCCGTGCGGGGAAGAATCTGGAAGCGGCGAAAACTTATGAGCAATACGTCTCGATGTTCCCTGAAGGCGAAAAGATCGAATCGGCGCACCTGAATATCATCGACGCTTATCGCGAAGCGGGCGAATTCGCCAAGGCCGATCAATGGGTTACGAAGACCGCCCAGACCTTCCGCGGTAGGCCGACGGAAGCGAACGCATTGCAAGGCAAGGTGCGCATGGAATTCGCTTGCGGACGGTGGAACGAAGCCGCCGCGGCGGCGGATGTTCTGCTCGCTTCGAATGCCTTT